>JAPOOP010000633.1 GCA_026713385.1 Candidatus Poribacteria bacterium
CCCTCTGAGCACATCATCCGCTACAGTCCAAACCAAATTTGCCAATTCTTGATAATTTGCCATGCGTCTCCTTCGCTTTGTAATACTATCAATGGGTTAAAATGGTAACAGATTTGAATGAAAAAATCAAGTCAAAACATCAGCGAAATATCCGTTGACTTTCAGGGTAATTTACGGTAGACTCTAAGACAGAGGCAGGAACGGACATTTCCATGCATACACCTGAAAACGTCAATAAAGAAATCTATCGACTCGCCCTTCCGAATATTGTCAGCAATTTTTCTATCCCGCTTTTGGGTGCTGTGGATACTGCTTTAATGGGGCGGTTAGAATCCGAACATTACCTTGGCGCAGTTGGCATTGGTGGTGTTATCTTCAGTTTTATCTATTGGGGATTTGGGTTTCTCCGAATGGCAACGACAGGATTGACGGCGCAAGCCTTCGGGGAAAACGACACACCAGAGTGTGGACGTTTACTTTTGAGGGCAATAGGCATCGGCATCACGAGCAGCCTATTGCTTTTTATCTTCCAATGGCAGCTTGCCGATATTAGTTTTCTGCTCATTGATACCAGTCCTGAAATAGAGCATCTCGCCCGTGCCTATTATCACATCCGCATCTATGCTGCCCCGGCGACATTGTGCTTACACGCCCTACATGGTGTCTTTTTAGGTTTACAGAACGCACATTACCCAATGCTATTGACGATTGTGGTGAACCTCGTCAATATCGTCTTAAATCTGGTATTTGTCCGGGGACTCGGTATGAAGGTAGAGGGTGTCGCTTTAGCAACTGTCATTGCCCAGTATGTCGGATTGTTCTTGGCAGTTCTGCTTTTTTTCGTGCGCTATCGAAGTATTATGGCGGGATGGAATATCAGGGAAGTTCTGTTACTGTCCAAGTTAAAGAGGTTTCTCAGTATCAGTGGCGACATTTTCATCAGGACCTGTTGTCTTGTGTTTAGTCATGCCGTTTTCACAGCGAAATCCGCGGCTTTGAGTGATACATACCTCGCGATTAACACGATCTTGCTTCAGTATATCTATATTCTGTCGTTTGCGATTGATGGTCTTGCGTTCGCCGCAGAAAGCTTGATCGGCAGGTACAAAGGCGCGCATGACCTGCAAAGTCTGAAACGGACGACGCGTCTCATCTTTCTGTGGTCATTTCTGTTCGCAGGTATGATTATGCTAATTTTTGTATTCTTTGGGGAGCAATTGCTGTATGTTTTTACAAATCAGAGGTCGCTGGTCGAACGTGCAGAAGTGTATCTGATTTGGGTAATCGTCGCGCCTGTGATTAACGTCGCCGCCTACATTTGGGACGGTATTTTTCTCGGAGCGACTGCTTCGAGGGCATTACGGAATTCTGTAATTGTGTCAACACTGCTCTATTTAAGCGCAGTCTATCTATTGATACCTTTTGGGAATCATGGACTATGGTGCGCGCTCACACTGCTTTTGGTTGCCCGCGGTGTATCGTTGACGGTGTTGGCACCGAAATATCTCTTTCGTTAAAACGCCCTAAATGCCCTTGACAAAATCTCAAAAATCGGGTATGCTTAAAGGGCAGAGAGGTAGCATGTCCATGGAAAACAACAGAGACAAACAGGCACCCATGTTCACAGTCCGAAATGCTGAAGGTGCCATGGTAGCTTTCGCGATCTTTGCGATGGCTTCTCTTGCGACAGTATTTTTACATGAGATTTTACTGAAGAGCAAAGGTTTTTTGGAGGCACTCTACACGATTGCCGATAATTTTCCGAAAATTATGTCAGCAGCGACAACGCTGACATTCATTGAGGAGGGAATAGATGTCATGTTCCAACGTTTGAGAGACTCCCTTAAAAGAGAGAAAGAGATAAAAGCCGAAAGTGAAGCACGCGGTGAAGCACGCGGTGAAGCACGCGGTAAAGCAGAGATTTATCAAGCAGTCGCAGCGTGGAACGCTCGGAGAATGGAAGCTGAGGCACGTGGCGAGAAATTCACGGAACCGCCCCCAGCCCCGCCACAAGGAACTTCAAAATAGCGTTAGTCATTATAATAAGGAGAACAATAGAGAATGCCAAAGTTTGGTGTAAATTTATTACTCTGGGCGGATAAGTTCGACAGAGAAACTGCAGACCTGATCCCTAAAGTTGCCGAAATGGGATTTGATGGTGTTGAAATCCCCATCTTTGATCCAGACACAGTGGATATCCCTTATACGCAAGGATTACTGAAGGAGACTGGCTTAGACCCCATCGGATGTAATATCATGGCAGGGGACCGGAATCCAATTGACGAAGATCCTGCGATTCGAGAAAATGGGAAAACCTATCTCAAGCGTTGCTGTGAAATTGTTGCCGAATTGGGTGCCGACACGCTCGTTGGACCCATGTATAGTGCTGTCGGTAAACTCGTTGGACGCGGTAGAAACGAACAGGAATGGGAATGGTGCGTTGAAGGTTTGCAAGATGTTTGCGAATTCGCTGGAAAACAGGGCGTTACGCTCGCAAGTGAACCGCTCAATCGGTTTGAAACCTATTTCATCAATATTGCTGAAGACGCTGTTAAACTTTGTGAAGCAGTAGATAGTCCCCACTTCAAGGTACATCTGGACACATTCCACATGAACATCGAAGAAAAAAATCAAGCGAATGCTATCATTGCGACTGGCGGTTTCTTGCATCATGTTCACTGCTGTGAAAACGATCGTGGGACTCCGGGTACAGGACTTGTAGATTGGGACGGTGTCTTCGGCGCACTCGCTAAAGTGAACTATGACAAATGGCTCGTAATTGAATCATTTACACCAGCAGTCAAGGAAATCGCTGCTGCGACCTGCATCTGGCGCGACATCGCGCCGAGTGCGGAGAGCCTCGCGATGGATGGACTCGCGTTCCTCAAACAGAAAGCAGCGCAATACCTGTAGCATCAATCCGTTTGTATCCGTGCAATTTTGCGGCGTACTCGCCTAAATGCGAAGTGCATTAGCACACGTTTATCAGAAACAGGACGGACGCAATTTTGAGCATCGCCCGCGCCATGAGAGAGATCGTATAAAAAACGCAGACGGTTTCTTGACACAACCTAACAGGTTTGCGGCGTACTCGCCCCGGTGAATGCCACACGCGCATTCATACCGTTGATTCATGCGACGTGCATCATGCTACGAAAGAGCAACGTGCGTAAGTCCTAAGAAAGTCATATCATAATGGGAGGTGTTGAGATGTGCTGCATCAAATGGCTCGTTTTTTCCTGCGCGATATTCTTTACCGTTTTCCTAACAGGCGAGGTGCGGGCACAGCACGCGCCACCGGATGGAGCAGACGCAAGTTCTGCTGACGAGTCCCAATTTCTCAGCAATATCCGACAACTCACTTATGAGGGAAAGCGTGCTGGTGAGGGGTACTTCTCCGAAGACGACAATGCGCTCATCTTCCAAAGTGAACGCGAACCGGATAATCCGTTCTATCAAATCTATCTTTTAGACCTACTGACAGGCGATACGCACCGCGTCTCACCCGGTATCGGGAAGACAACGTGTGCCTTCTTCCGTCCAGGGACCGATGAAGTGCTTTACGCTTCGACCCATCATGATGTTTTTGCAAAAGCAAAGCAGGAAGAGGAACTGAAATTCCGTGCATCGGGAAAAGAAAGACGCTACAGTTGGGATTACGATGAAAAGATGGACATCTTCTCGGCAAACCGAGAGGGTAGTAACCTCAAACAACTGACAAACGCGCCCGGCTATGATGCTGAAGCCTCATATTCGCCTGATGGCAAACGTATCGTTTTCTGTTCGCTGCGGAATGCATACCCCAAAAGTCAACTCTCTCCAAAGGACCTGAAGCAGCTGGAAGTCGATCCCTCCTATTTCGGCGAAATTTATATCATGAACGCCGACGGATCCGATCAAATTCAATTAACGGATTCTCCGGGTTACGATGGGGGTCCCTTCTTTACCCCCGATGGGCAGTATATCGTTTGGCGACACTTCACACCTGACGGCAGCCAAGCCGACATCTACACAATGCGGATAGATGGCTCAAGTGTAAGGCGCCTCACCGATTTCGATAGCATGTCTTGGGCACCCTACTTCCATCCGAGCGGTGCTTATGTTATCTTTGCTTCCAACAAGCTTGGATTCTCTAATTTTGAGTTATATCTCGTTGATGGGAGAGGTAGACATGAACCCGTTCGTGTTACCACAACCGACGGATTTGACGGGCTCCCTGTCTTTTCACCGGATGGCAGCCGTTTGTGCTGGACCTCGACTCGGAACAGTCAGGAAGCCTCGCAACTTTACCTCGCTGACTGGAACCACGAAGCCGCACTGAAAGCAGTTACATCGGCACCGAGGAGCCACAATTCACCCGTACATCCGGTCCGAACGGTTTCTGACTCCGAACCCTCTAAAAAAACGAGTATCCGTCAACATATTGAATTTCTGGCTGGCGATGCGCTTGAAGGCAGGATGACCGGTTCGGAAGGTGCGAAACGCGCAGCAGAGCATATCGCCATCCAATTTGAAGAGTTGAATCTCAAAACTGTCGGTGATGAAGTGGGTTATTTACGAGGGTTTGGGCAAGAATTTGAGTTCACCGCAGGTAGACGGATCATATCTGAGGAAAACAGGTTCTACATCACACGTCAGATGCATGGTGCTGAACAGGCGTTAGAATTCAGCGTGGAACAAGATTTTCAACCGCTCTCCTTTTCGCGGAACGGTGTTGTTGAAGGTGAAGTGGTCTTTGTTGGATACGGCTTAACCGTCCCCGGCGAGTTGGGTGAAGGGTATGACGCTTATGCGGGGTTAGACGTGAAGGACAAAATAGTCGTTGCGCTCCGCTATGTTCCTGAAGAGGTAGAATCCGAACGTCGCCAGCAACTGAATCGATATGCGGGGCTCCGGTACAAGGCGATGCAAGCACGGGAGCACGGGGCAAAGGCGTTTCTTGTTGTCGCTGGACCAAACTCGCCAAATGCAGGCAAGCTGATTCCGCTTGACTTCGACAGTAGCCTCGCAGATTCTGGGATTGTCGCTGCCTCAATAAGTGATGCCGTCGCGAAGGCACTCTTGGCACCATCTGGTAAGGATCTGAAAACTGTCCAGTCTGGACTTGATGTAGAGAATCCACACTTCCTTGGGCAATTTCCGTTACCCGATGTCAAGATCAAAATCGTCGTTTCGGTTGAGAAAGTTAAGAAAACCGATCAGAACGTCATCGCGCTTCTCCCACCGCCGCAATTAACGGATGACACCGAATACATCGTTGTCGGTGCACACTATGATCATATCGGCTACGGTGAAATCGGTTCATTGGCTCGGAAGGGTGAGGAGGGGCAGATTCATAACGGCGCAGATGATAATGCATCCGGCACTGCTGTCGTTTTAGAATTGGCGGCGACACTCAGTGAAGCGTCCCAAGAACATCCCGAAAAATTTAACAGAGGCGTTATCTTTGCACTCTGGTCGGGAGAGGAACTTGGGCTCATCGGGTCCACCCACTTTGTTAGCCATCCAGTCGTTCCCTTGGATAAGGTAGTGGCGTACGTCAATTTCGATATGGTGGGTCGACTCCGGGACAACAAACTCATCTTGCAAGGTGTCGGTTCGTCATCTGTGTGGACAAAACTCATTGAAAAGCGGAATGTTCCCATCGGTTTCGATCTAACGTTACAAACCGATCCGTATCTGCCAACAGATGTGACTGCCTTCTATCCGAAAGAGGTACCAGTGCTGAGCTTCTTCACAGGTGGACACGAAGACTATAATCGTCCAACGGATGATATAGAAACACTCAATTATGACGGGCTTGCGCGGATTTCTAAATTGGCACGCGGCATTGTTTTGGATGTCATTAGTATCCCGGAACGTCCAGAATATCTCCAGGTTGAACGGAGCCAGTCAGAAGGTGGAAGCCGCGATACGCTGCGTGCATATCTTGGCACGATTCCTGACTATACAACGGAAGGCACTGGCGTTAAACTCTCTGGAGTTCGTGCCGGTGGTCCTGCCGATAAAGCCGGTCTGAAGGGTGGCGACGTTATCGTGGAATTTGGCGGACAGAAGATCGCTAACATCTACGACTACACCTATGCCCTTGATGCTGTGAAAATTGGAGTACCCGTTGAAGTCGTTGTTATTCGAGATGGCAATCGGGTAAAGTTAACAGTTACGCCTGAAGCGCGGAATTAACCTTCTTTGACAGAAAACTGTTTTATACACTCTAACAGATTATGCTACAAAGTTGACAACTTAACTGGCTATATTAAGGAGATACTTATGAATGTGAAAGTTTTTAGATTGGCGATATGTGTATTGCTTTCACTCACAGTCGTGTTGCTGCCCGGGTGTGACAGGGTGCGTGACATCGTGATGACTGACACGGGAGATGATTCCGCTGATACCCCCACGATGCTCCCGCTTAAAGTGGGGGTGATCCGGCACTCGGCTTATGGTGATTTCACCCAAGGGGCTGAACTTGCCCAACAACAAATCAATGCCGCGGGTGGGGTCCTCGGAAGGCAACTGGAGTTTGTCGTTAAAGAGGAGACCTCCGATACAGTTGTTCAGACCGCAATGGACTTCGCTGAGATGGGAGACGTTGTCGGGATTATAGGTCCCTTGTTTTCAAGCCATGCCGTGAAGGTCGGGCCCGTTGCCACGATTCCAGTGCTTGCGGGGGCGACAGGTAAAGATGTGACGGAAACGGGGGATTTCATCTTTATCGTCGGTGCTTCTAATGCGTTGCAGGCAGAACTGATGGCAAATTTTGCAGTGGACGAACTTGGCGCGAAAACGGCTGGAATCATTTGGCAGAATCAGGATGTCTATTCCGGCGGTTTCGTTGAAGAATTCAGTGCCAATTTCATACAACTCGGTGGCAGTATTGTTGCCAAGGAGGTCTATGAGCCAGGGGATACGATGTTTGATGCACAACTTGCCGCGATTAAAGCGGCGACCCCGGACGTTCTTTTTATCGCCAGTTTCCCGCCAGAGGTGCCGCTGATCATGGAGCAAGCAAGAGCGATGGGGATTACAGCCAAATTTATCGGCAGTGACGGTTGGGATGTTGCACCACTGTATGCGGAGATAGCGGATAAGTCCCTGCTCGCCGATTCCTACTACTGTAGCAATTTCCATCGGACCCAGGCGGCAGAATTTGTTTCTGCATTCGAGGCGGTGTTCCCCGGAACATCTGCTGGGGGTGTTGCCGCAGGTGGCTATGATGCGGTGCGGTTACTTGCGCAAGGCATCGAGAATGCGAAATCAACGGATCCAGAAGCGGTTCGCGATGCGATTGCTAACATCATGGACTACCAAGGCGCGACCGTCATTTCTCATTTCAAGGCAAATGATAATGGGCAAAAGCGCGAGTCTAACAACAGTGCCGTCGTGGTCCGAGGTGAAGACGGAACAGTCTATCCGTACCCAAATTAAGACATCACCACAAAGTTTGTTAGTTAAACGCAAAGCGCGCTACGACGGATTGCCAAACTCCGTTGTAGTGCGCTTTATTTTTTTCAGCGTCAAACGATTTTACACTATTCAAATGCGAGATGGGCGACAACCCCTGCGTGGTCGGAGGGCCACAACCCAGAAGGTAGCCGTTCCGAGGGGGTATCTCCTACGGTGCGAGTCAACACCTGCGTGGGAAGTTCAAGATTTCGGAC
>JAPOOP010000635.1 GCA_026713385.1 Candidatus Poribacteria bacterium
AATTGCGTTCAAATCCCCGCTTGCGAGTGTATTTCCATCGGGGCTGAGCGCGATGCTGCCAACATTATCGCGATGCTCTTCAAGGGTTTGCTTTAGTTCACCCGTGGCGACATCCCATATACGAATCGTATCGTCTCGACTGCCACTGATGAGTGTCTCACCGTCAGCACTGAAGACAAGACTGTTAACACCTTCCGTATGACCTTCAAGTGTGTTCAAGAGTTCGCCTGTTTCAGGATTCCATAACTGAATGGTATCGTCTCTGCTGCCACTGGCGAGCGTCATACCATCAGGGCTGAAAACAATGCTGCGGACACTTCTTCTATGTCCCTCAAGGGAATGTAGGACATCCCCTGTTTCAGGGTTCCATAAACGGACAATGCCGTCCCAGCTTCCACCGGCAATCATGCTGCCATCAGGGGAATATGTGAGTGCCGAAATACTATATCCATCCGCAGTAAAGAGCGCGATTGCTTCATCGGTTGCGGTATCATAGATCCAAACGCCGAGGGAACCTCCAGCAGCGAGCCGCGTGCCGTCCGGCGAATACTGAATTTCATAGAGCCACCCTTTGCCGAGGCGCGCCGTGGCTCCCTCCGGTAGATGCCATTGCGGCGAATCTTGGGCAAAACTGTTGTAAGAGAAAAATAGCGTTGCCATACAGATGACAGTTAATATGAAAAAAAAACCTGACTTTCATAAATATTCCTTTTGCTACTTGGTCATCAACTTTAGACAACCAGAAGAATTTATAGTAAAGTTAAGAATCAATGAGACACTCCAAAGAGGCGAGGATACTTAAAGGAAACACCCCAGCAAAACGCCCTCGCCAGCGAGGGTGGGGTGCTTGTTTATTGAAAACTGTCTACATATTTTTAGGTTTTAGGATAGAATATACCTTACAAATGAAGCCTGTGTCGCATCGCAATCCACTATTCACGAGATAGGTTGCATTAAATGGTATCACAAATCCAGTTTTTCGTCAAGTTTTTAAGGCGAGAAATAGCAGTCATAGCAAAGTGTCACGGTACTCATCGTATAAACACAGTATGGCATTTCCGCCCCTTATCAGGGGACTTCATGGGAAATGCGTAAGTCCTATTACTTTTACACAATCGCCGTGCAAATTGTTAGTGGCAAAGCGGCGGACACAAGCTGCATGAAGGTTAAGAATTTGATTGGGTAATGTGGAGGGTCCATCGTCTGAACTGTGATTTCTCTGATTATTTGATTTATGTGATGAGAGACACTTCTTATTTTCATGGGTAATTTTTGGAGAAAAGTCACATTTTTTTTAGATTATGCACGTTTTTAGATTAAAATTGTGTCTTTAATAGCGTAGAAGTTTTAATTCAACGGCATCAACGCCGATGAACCGATAGGCAAACCTTTGGCGAAGCAACATACCGCCGCTCTTTTTGAAAAACCGACATTTGTGCAACAACCCGTTGTAGGATTAATTTCAGGGTTTGAACCGCACTATGGGGCAAGGCTGATCTCCGCGTTCGCTCGTGCCAATCCACATCTTGCGATTTTTGTTTACGATCCACTCTTGGCAGAACATTATACACATCCACCAAGCAACGTGGTAATATTTACTGCAGATGATGATGAGACGCATTCCATTTTACCCATCTTCTTTCAGGCACTCGATCTCATCTGTTTTCCTGCGATTCCGGGAACACCGCTTTCGTTGGTTTTAGAAGCAATGGCGTACGGGACTCCCTGTGTCGCTATGACGACCTACGGACTTCCACCAGAGGTTGCGGGTGCCGGTGCTGTTGTGAAGTTGGAAGGATATAATCTCGGTAATTTTCGGGTCTCGATGTCCGAGTTGTCAAATACAGTAAATCAGTGGTTAAAACCCTCTCATACACGCACTGAATGCGAAAATGCTGCAAAGCGTTTGGCACAGAAATTCACTTGGGAAAAAGTAGCACAAGAAATCGTTCAGGGCATTGAAGAGGGGCATCGGCAAACGGTGAATGCTTTTAGAAGAGAAAGAAATTTGTCCCCGTCGGTTTTTTGCCATCGGTATGACCCGGGAACTGGAATCACCGAGTCCGGCGTATATCGACTGGGGACTCATAGATACGACTGCTTTCAAGCCGCTTTGATAGAAATGTTGGCGGAACAGCACACACCTGCTGAAGTCGAGGCAGTTTTCAAGCATTTCCAAGGGAAGGGCTTCACTTCCGTATCGAATGAATTCGTCTTGGAATGGGTTTCCCAACGAGAGTTGGGAAGTCAATCTTGCCGGAACAGAAGCACCGGTAGAAAGGAGGAAAAACCGAAATGAAAAAGAATCTGCGCGGTAAAATCCGCGAGTTCGTCCAATCCGAGGAAGGCAAAGTGGAGTCAAATCCCCACTGACGCTCGGTGCGGCGGTGGGGAGTGTTCTGCTCACACAGGCTATCGTGGGAACAATATCCGCCGACGCATGCCAAAGATGCAAAGATGACGGTGAGTGCCCGGATGGTGAGGTATGTGTTGGTCCTTTCGTTAATGGAAGGGGGACATGTGTTTAATACCGTCAATATAGGCTGTGGCGTAGACCGTCACAACCTTATTGACTTTTCAGTGTGTGGTAGTTTCTACTGCCACACACTCCCATATGCTGAGTTTATTAGATATCCTGAGAAATTTCGGAGGAATACAGATGAAACGCATATTCATCTCTTACATGCTTAGTATGATACTACTATGTGCGAACGGCACTCCGCTTTTCGCAAAAGCACCGACGACCTCTAAAATCTTGTTTACCTCCACACGCGACGGAAACAGAGAAATATACACCATGAACCCAGATGGCAGCGAACAGGTGAGACTCACACAACATCTTGGAAGTGATCTGCAAGCCGTCTGGGCACCTACCGGTGAAAAGATTCTTTTCATCTCCGATCGCGGGGGGGAGCGAGACCTTTACCTGATGGACCCAGATGGAAAAAACGTTCGACGCTTCTTCAAGAGAAAAACGAAAATTTTTAGAATCAAGCCAACATGGTCGCCAGATGGCAAACACATCGCTTATGTGAACATGCAGTGGAATAGTCTTAATTCTGATATCCGCATTGCGCGCCTTGGGGAACAAGAGGATGAACATATTGCGGAAGGCTGGTATCCCGCATGGTCGCCCGATGGTACTGAAATTGCCTACTCTGTAGAACAGCCATTCGCGTCTCAACTGACATTTATCAACGTCCAGACCCTAGCACAGGAACAACCACTACCCAAGAAAGCACTGATTTGGCAATACGATCCTTCTTGGTCTGCTGTGGGAGACAGACTTGCCTTTACTGGGAACAAGCATCCGCTACCCCCCATCTTGGATGGGGATCTGCACAACGCTTGGAAGGCAAAGCAGACGATCTACATCGTCAATCGCGACGGCACCGGTCTCCAGCAGCTCGTTAAAGAAGCAGGTCCCTATGCCCAGTATCCTGCGCTATCGCCAGATGGGGAAGAAGTTCTTTACACACAGAAAAAGAATGGAGATTTCCAAATCTTCAAACTTAATCTAAACAGCGGGGTTCGGACGCAATTAACGCATATTTCATGGAATACTGGCGGAGATTGGTTTGACCCTGCGTATGCGTTGCCCGTTTCACCACAACCCCAGCTGCTCACAACAACATGGGGAGAACTCAAATGGGAATAAGTTTTCAGGTATAGCCAACTTGGAACGCTTTGATACAAAAGTAGACGTTTACCCAATTGAATCCGTTTTCAAGGTTTTCCAGAGAGGAATGGTCTTTTGTAAATAGCCATTTCTCGTTGGAGATGGGATTCCAACTACGATTAGGAAGTGAATCCCTCTGGCGTGAGATTTTCGGTAGAAAGGGGTTAATATTATTTACAGTTGTCTTGTGGGGAAAATCCGATGAAAAGTTTCAGTTTGTTTCTGTTTTGTGCATACAGCCTAACGCTGGTTTGTACAGTGTGGGGGAAAGTCCCAACGACTGCTAAAATAGTGTTTAGCTCTTTCCGTGATGACAACATGGAAGTCTATGTCATGAATCCCGATGGCACGGAACAGGTAAACTTGACTGATAACCGCGCATTTGACTTTGATGCCGTCTGGTCACCCACAGGTGAACAAATCCTCTTCGTCTCAGATCGAGTTCGGGATCGC
>JAPOOP010000625.1 GCA_026713385.1 Candidatus Poribacteria bacterium
ATTTTCACGGAGTAGCGTTTCCAGACTCGTCAAATCCGCTTTCCCACTTCCATCACCTGCCATCTGAAGTTGTGGATTCACCGCACGCTTCACACCGATCATGAGTGCGAAGGGGACGTTAAATTCGCGGGAAATCGGTAGTATACAGTTATCAAAGAGTCGTCCGAGAACACCATCGTCAGGGTACTGAAAATCGGGTGGGAGAGAAACCGCCATGTATCTTGGGTTCATCCGTTGAATCCAAGTCTCTAAAAATCGGCGAATTTCTTTGTAGGTTTTCCCCGTTGATAGGTTAGGATCGACATCATAACCGAGACCCCGGAGGTGTTCGTAACCGACCTCTTCATAGGTATTGATGAGGACATCCATCCGCAGAGCCGCTTCAAAGCGTGTGTCGCCAGTGTCGCCGGACTGCCATACCGGTGCCTCTGCCGCATCAAACGGGTCGTTCGTCATCACCACCTTAGAAACTTTGGCGCGTTCAAATACAGTGTCGATAAATGCCTCGACGGTAGTATCTGCGAAGTAGTCGCGATAGTCCTGTAGGTTTCGTGAATCAACGTCCAAGCCTAACGCATCCAAAGCTGTCACAACGCCACGGCATGCCTCGCTCAGCGGTGAATTCTCAATGAACAGCGTCTGCCAAATCAGTTCCGCTTGCTCCGGTTTCGACATCGCCCAAAATTGCTGGTACGAGACATCAGATTTTCGAAATACTTCAGCGATGAGGTAGTGATAGGTCAGCAGCTCATCAATACCCCACAGCAACAACTCACCGAACGGAGGACTAAAGAGATGCGTATGAATATCTGTGACACTTTGGGTGTCTACAGCATCTAAAACGACGGTTTTCAATTCATCTGTAGTCGCAATTTTCTGCGTGTGATTCGATTCAGAAACGTTCATCGTGATCTTCTCCTGTGACAAAATTAACTAAAAAAACGGACGTTGATACCTTCCAACTCTTTCTGCATGAATTCTCGACAATCGTCAATCGACTTGAGAAACGGGTGATCCTTCGTCTCGATGTCAAACATCAGATCCGCCGGTCCAAAGTCGATATAGGTAATACCCGGTTTCACTAAGGCACGGACATTCAGAGCCGATTTAAGGGACTCGACCTTGAATCCAAGAATAGCGTTATTGAAATCCTTGGTTGGACGATTTTTTCTCGGGTTAAAAATTTTTCTTTCAAAGTCTTAGACATATCGTATTTTCTATAATGTTCGGCTCTAAAGATCGTCCATTACCTTTTGCGTGTTCAGACCTTCTTCTCAACCCACAGTTTCGTTTTGAGGCTTAGCAAAAACAGACCTAAACTTTGGATATCTCAATCCCCATTGGAATCTAATAGTATCCATAGTCTTCATGATGGACAGGGATTCATCCAAGGGCATCACATCACTTTCAAGTTTCCCTTCTCGGAGACAGTTAATAACCTCCATCGCTTGGTTTTCAAAGCCGTTGCTTTTGAAGGGTATTTCAATGTGTACGGGCTCTTTTCCAATCCGAGTAAGCGTTGCGGAGGTCGCTTGCCAGAATTCAGGGATATGGATTGCGCCTTTGGTGCCAATGATGCGTGCTTCCTTCAAGGTCTCGGTTCTGATGGCGCAGAATAGGTTGGCTATTTGCCCAGCATCGTAGCCGAGCAGGATAGAGGCTTGTTCGTCCACATTGGTTTCCCCAATGTGTGCGAGGCTCGTGATTTTAGACGGTGTACCAAATATCATATAGGCAAGTGCTATTGTGTAGACACCAACATCCAGAAGTCCACCACCGCCAAGTTCTGGATTGAATAGCCTGCCTTCAAGGGTCTCAGTGCTGAGCGTCTGGCGAGATCCTTTGTCTGCTGTTAGCGTCCGCGGTTCACCTATCGCACCTTCAGCCAACCATTCCCGGACTTTAACGATTACAGGGAGAAAACGGGTCCACATGGCTTCCATCAAGAATTGGTTATTTTGCCGTGCACATGCGATCATTTCCGCAGCCTGTTCAGCATTCACAGTGAGAGGTTTTTCACAGAGAACCGCCTTTCCCGCTTCCAAACACAGAATCGCGCACTCTTTGTGAAAAGGATGTGGCGTTGCCACGTAAATAACATCTACTTCGGGGTTATGTGCAAGGTCGGCATAATTTCCGTGTCTGTGTGGAATACGAAACGTGTCTGCAAATGCGTTGGCTCTTTGGAGGTTCCGCGAGCCGACAGCGATAATTTCTGCATCAGGGATCGCTTTCAATCCGGTGGCAAACTTCTGTGAAATAGTGCCGGGACCCAGTATGCCCCATCTTATCTTCTCTTGCATCCGGGGTTCCTTATGAAATTCAGGAAGAAGATTCTGATTCAATCTTGCTGGTGATGAAATTAATGACTTCCTCAGGGGAGTGTTTTCCGAATCGGACGTAAACACCGCGGAAGTTTTCAAGACGTGTCGGACGGGCGAACGGGCTGAGCAACACTCCGTTCGCGTCAACATAAAAACTGCGAAATGTATCCCAAGACCGCTCCAATCTATAGCAGCAACTTGTGATAATCAGTTTATCTGCTTCACAGTGGTGGTGAAACGGAAGAAAGTATTTATAGAGCGACCCGAGTAGAAAAGTGGAAGACAGCAGAGCAATATAAATTGATTGGAAACCCCAATAGATGCCGATGAAAAGAAGGGTTAGAAAAAATCCTAATAAGATGGTCTTGCGCCAATTTTCAACGAGTGGATGTACTGTCCATGACAGCGTTTTTTTAATTTTCCTTGCGGTTCGGTCAGGTCGGTTTCAGGTTTGACGTTCCTTTCCTTATATCCGCCCTCCAACTGTAAAGCATTCTCGCTGCAAAGCAAAATTATGCCATTTAAGGAGAACCTAATTTCATTACGGGCTATGTGCTTTGGTTTACCCAAGACAGCAGCCTGCAACAACAGCGCAGGCGGGTATTTGAAACACATGTACGCGTTTCAACGCACGTAGTTCCCTCGCAAGGCAAAATTAAAAACTATTCTGTGCTGTCAGTGGCACCGCCATCAAGTTCTGTCTTTGATGCGTCGTCGGCAGTGCCGCCACTGCTTTCATCTGTAGCCGTTTCAACGCTTCCTTCGTCTGTGGTGTCAACAGGTTCGGTTGTGGCTTCCTGTGTTGTTTCCGCTTCGATCGGCGTGAGTGCTCCACCATCGCCTTCGCCATAGAAACGCATCAGGAACAGTGAAATAACCATAAACCCGATAGCAAGCCAGGTCGTTAACTTACCCAGGAAGGTTGCAGCACCGCGTCCTCCGAGAACAGACTGCATTTCCGCGCCACCAAACGCGCTTGATGAAAGCCCTTCACCCTTGCTGTCCTGTAACAAAATAATCAGCGTCAAGACGACGCAAACTGGTACGAAGAGAAACACTACGAAACCTATAATAATTTCCATCTGATGGTTTCCTCCTATTGTGCAAATTTCGGCACCGCTTGCAATCCGAAACTTGCTATACAAAGTTCACGATTTGTGCGAACGATTCCGCTTCAAGGCTTGCACCACCAACGAGTGCACCGTCTACATCAGGCTGCGACATAAGTTCCGCTGCATTCTCCGGTTTAACGCTCCCACCGTATTGAATGCATATCTGCGATGCGACTTCTGCTGAGTACGCCTTCGTTAGTAAGCCTCGAATGAAGTTATGGACTTCCTGTGCTTGGGCAGGCGTAGCGGTTTTTCCAGTACCGATTGCCCAAACTGGTTCATAAGCGATGACACAGGACGAAAGGTCGACTTCGGATAAGCCAGCAACGCCGCCCGTAACGTGGTCATGAATCACTGCTTCTGTTTGTCCTGCCTCCCGCTCCTCAAGTTGTTCACCGACACAGACGATTGGCTTTAAGCCGTGTGCTAATGCCGATTTCACCTTTTGGTTGACACTGTCATTCGTTTCACCGAAGTATTGTCGTCGCTCTGAATGCCCGATAATGACGTAATCACACCCGGCATCTTTCAGCATTGGCGCAGAGACTTCGCCGGTAAATGCCCCGCTATCCTCCCAATAAACATCTTGGGCGGCGAGATGAATGTTACTGCCTGCTATGGCACCGCTAACAGCGGAGAGCGCAGTAAACGGCGG
>JAPOOP010000636.1 GCA_026713385.1 Candidatus Poribacteria bacterium
GCGCGAACGCAGGAAGTGCGCCTAATGCGCCACCTATCCCACCAACACCGGTGGCAAGCCGGGTTAAGAATTGTCGGCGGTCAAGCGCATATCGGTGTTGCGCGGCTTCCTGGCTGTCGGCAATAATATCTTCTATAACGGTGTCGTAAGGTTTCATCAGAGTTTACCTAATTCCGTGAGAATCTGTGCTGTCGGAACACGGACGGCTACCCCGTCAATGGATTTCCAAGCGACTGTTCCATCCTTACGCAGAACATAGGATGCAGGACGTGCTATCCTGTCGTTACCAGGATCCAAGACGTTGTAAGCCTTGATTGCCTCTCTGTCCTTATCAGCGAGTACAGGGAATTCAAGTCCACTACCCTGGACTGTCTTTTTGGTATCGCCTTCATTATCGGAGCTGATAGCGATGAGTTCCGCACCAGCCGCCCGAATTTTAGCATAGTTTTTTTGCAACTCTCCGAGTTGCCCTCTGCAGAATGGTCACCAACCGCCGCGGTAAAATACAAGCACTACATTCTTGTTGCCGACAGAATCAGCGAGTGCGTGCAACGTGCCGTCGCCATCCGGTAATTCAAAGGCGGGCCCCTGGCTCCCGATACTCAAGCCTTGACCGGGATTCAACTTCTCCGGTTCTTTTAGTCGGGTGAGTTGAACCCTTAACTCCAATGTCTCCGCCGCGGGTATCGGATGTACAGCAACTTCGGTCTCTTGGTACCCTGCATGTGCGATTGTTAAGGTTAAAGCTTGCTCCATAGGGAGGTTTTCAAAGGTGAAAACCCCTGCTCCTGTTGTCAACGCTTCAAAAACTTTTCCTGCTTTATCAGTAAGCTGGAGGTTGACTTCACCGAGCGGTTCACCCGTCGCTTTATCCGTTAAGACACCACGTAGATGTGAGACAGGGGTCTCCAACGCCTCAAGTGCCACCTTATCCAGCGAAACAACTTGCCCAGGGGTGACAGTGACATTCACTTCCTTAGCTTCATAGCCCTTCGCAGATATTTGAAGTGTGTAGTTTCCAGCTTCGATTGATGGGAGTTCGTAAGTCGCCTGTATCTCAGTTTGCGCTAAGAGTTGCCCATCTCTTAGTAAACGCACCTGAACTAATACACCGTCAATAGATTGTACCTCTCCACGCAGCGTGCCTGTTAATGTCTCAACTGCGGAGGTATCTACCGTTTCCTCAATGGGATTCTCTGTTCCGCAATTCAATCCTACGAACAACAGGAGTGCGAACGCGAGAAATGCCTGCATCTGTTTCATGATTTTTTCCTATTTGTTTAACTGTTGCTTAATTCTGCCCCACGTTGTTGTCAACTTGTTAATGGGTTCAACAGCAGCGGCAGTTTCAACGCCGTTGTCCATGAGATCTTTCAAATCCTCTTCTTCCAAAGCAACATTGAAGAGAGCAACATCGTCGATGATGCCTGCAGTATATCGGTCATAGTGCCGCCCAATATGAAATACACCTTCACCCGTGCCGTATCCGTCTTTTTCATTGAAGTCAGTCTCAGCTTCCATTTCGCCATCTATCCATATCGAAGCCTTACCCGTACTTGCGTCGGCTCTACCGACGACAAAGTGCCATTTATCGTCTCCAATTTCGGTAGTGCCATCTGCTCGGAAACTTGTTGATGCACCGTCGCGCAGGTAGAGGGTCACCTTGTTATCGCCACCTCCGTTCCAGAGCAGGTACCACGGGAGTGCCTGTGATGTATCCTCGTAGTTTTTGCCAACAAGCGCGCCTGCGACCTTGGTGCCTTTGAAATGGCAGATGATCGTGAAGGAGACACCCGCCTTAAATCCGACAGTGTCTGAGTGCGGAACTTCAACCCAATTGCTGGCACCATCAAATTCAAGTGCTTTTCCAAATTTCCCATCGACCCACTTCGCGCCGTGAATTTCGCCGTCGTTTCCGTGCTCTGACGAATCCGTAGCAACATTGCCCTTTCCTTCGTCAAAAAGCCACATTCCTGTAATATTCTCGGGATCAATCTTCGCGAAACTGGGTAGTGCTACCAGTAAAAAGACTACCATAAAACTCGCGAGCGATATTCGCACATTTTTAGCCAAAAACATTAA
>JAPOOP010000639.1 GCA_026713385.1 Candidatus Poribacteria bacterium
ACTTGAAGGGATGGGTGTAACGGAATAGTCTTCCCAATCTAAAAACACCTCGCCACTCGAACGTCGGTATCCATTAAATCCGAGGAGCCCTTGAACTTGATCCAGCGCATCGGATAGATAGGCGTGTTCAAAATGATAGAAACGATACTGACATTCCTGTGGGAAAGCGGAAATTTGGGAAACGTTAAACGTTTTCAGATGCGCCTCCGCCGTTTCCAGTACGGCTTGTCCAATGCGCCGTGCCCCGCGTTCGTAAGCGAAAAACCGGATAACACCTAATTTCTCCTCCCTATTTTCTTCAGATCGACTGATACCCACGTGAATAAACGCCTGTATAACACCGTCCGCTACCGCAATAAAGGCGGCTTCGGAATCGAGGCCATCCTCCTTTATATCGGCTTTGTCGGCTGTAATTCGGTGCATTGCAATCGCAAATTCTTCCTCTTTTACCGGATAGCAGTGCGGCACATCGGCGGTCATACTGTTGTAAAATTGAGTTAACGGTTCTTGCATATCGGGTGTATACTGGAGAATTTCCATCTGTTCCTCCTAATTTTTTTGTAGTCATGTAATCCATTACAGGTTTTTGTCTTACGACGGGCGATGAAGGGTTTCCCTATTACAAACGCTGTGGTTCGTAGTCTTGCGATTTATCACACATTCAGAAATTATCGAACTAAATTCTTAAACTTCATTCAGATTGTGGCTATGCGTGCGCAAACTAACAGTTTGCGGTACAAAAACGCAGCAAATAACGGACGATCCTCAGTTAAATATAGAATCACCTATATATCAAAAAATTGGCGGGGTTACAAGGGGAAATCCGCAAAAATCCCCAAGCAAAACACCCGCCAAGAGACATATCGGCTTATAGGAATCCTAACCGAAAATATAGCATTACTTAACGTTTCTCGACTCGGAAATTGGCATCCAACGCCTTCTCAACTCGGACTTGCGATTCTTCAAGGTGCGCAAAACTATAATCGTCAAGAGTGCCTCTGGCATTTTGAAGCGCGCTCTGAATCTTACTGTTGATTTGTCCGAGATGGAGACGTGCAAGCGATCTTGCATCCTCCGGCGTGCCAGTGTCGGCTTCCAACACCAGTTTGATGAGTTGCTTCAAGTGTTCACGCTGCAAACCGCGACGGAAACTGGAGATGAACGCATCCGAATTCGACCACTGCTTCGCACCCGCATCTCTTCCGAGTTCAACCCAGACCGCATCCGTAATGCCTGAAAAGAGCTCCGGCAGCGTAAACGCATCCTCACTCTTAGCAAACTTGAGTTCTGTGTCCTGAACACGTGAGAGGATCGTCGGATAAAGCAACCGTTCCAAGATAAGGGTTTGGTTTCGGAGAATGACATCATGCACGGGATAATCGAAACGTAAGGAATTCCAACTGTCTCCTCCCCAATCACTCCAACGGGTGATTGCCAGGCTATTGAGTAATTCGGGCGAAAAACTGAAGGCTTTGTCTGAAAGGGCGTATTCTTTGATGAATTGGAGTGCCTCGCGTTGTTTTGCGGCTGGCACAGGCACGAAGGGTAGACGACCATTCTCATCACCGCGATGATCGCGATGGTGATACTGCCCACCGATGTATCGGCTTGCGAGGTACATCGTGAAACCGTGTTCAAACAGCAGACTCCCGAAGGCGCGCCTGACACGCTGATAGCCCATTCCTTCTTTCGTAACTTTGTCGGCAATCTTATCCCAGAGTCCCACAACGACCTCGCGCCGTTGCCTGGCAAACGCGAGCGGATCATCACCGAGGTCCCACCGATTTACCAGTGGATCAAGGTCTCTGAAGCGATACCCATAAGCATCCTCATCTGTGCCGTAGGTGAGGTCTGATGTCGCAACACGGGAAGCGATCTCACCTAACGCTTTCAATTCACCTTCGGGTTTGCTTGCCTCGACCGGTTTATAGGCGTACTCGACCACCCAGTAATCCCAAGGTCCGATTGTCTTTGTATAGTAATCTCCCTGTTCTTGACCTTCAGGCGCGATATTCACAGCATCGTATTCCATAACGGAACCGATAAGTGCTTCGTCCTTCTTTTTATTTAGGTCTTCAAGGGAGAAGATCGTGCTCGCTTTAAAGTTGTGGCGGAATCCCAACGTATGTCCGACTTCGTGCATCGTTAAAGTCTTGAGTGCTTGTCCAATGAATTCCTCTGGTAGTTCGCCGTCTTCGTCAGTCAACCCCCGTGCCTGTAGGACACTCGCCATAAAGCCCATCTGCCGCGCCAAGCCTGTGGCGATCTGACATTGGAATCGTGAAGAATGGTCCATAGGGTGGTCGCGTTCATACGCCACTTCATCAAAGAAGGTCATATACTCTCGTTGCCAGTACCGGATCCAGCTCTCACCGATAAGGATATCGGCATCCAAAATCTGTCCTGTCAACGGGTTCACGCGAGAGGGACCGATTGCGAACCCTGCGCCAACCATCCAACGAATCGTGTTATACCGTGCATCTTCAGGGTCCCAGTCCTCATGGTCTTGCTGAATACGTGCTTCAATGGCATCCGCAAATCCTATTTTTTCAAACGCCTTGTTCCACTCCAGAATCCCCTGTCGGACATAGGGGCGGTAGCGGTGTGGCACGGTTTTTTCGATGTAGAAGATGATCGGTTCTTTCGGTGGTGAGAATTTTGCATCTTTGTCTGCTTTCTCCAAATGCCAGCGGTTGACATACCGGATAAAAGGGGCATCGCTGGTTCGAGACGAATAGTCTTTGACCGCCGTCATAAAATGTCCGAGGCGATCATCAGCCAATCGGGGACGATAATTGTTTTCTGGAAGTCCAGCGAGGCTGTAGTGCAGGGTCAACTGGATACCACGACTGTCCGGAATGGTGCTTATATTCCTTTCTGAACTGTATACAGCATTGACTTTCAACTCAACGTTCTTCGGAAACGCCTTGACTGCTCCCCACGTACTGCGCGTTTTGTCGAAGCGGGCATCAGGGGCAATCCTGCGTGCCAAAGGTGGTAAGTCGGATATAAAAACAGGAGAGATATTCACCAGCACGCTCTTCCGTTGTGGATGGATGCTTTCAATTTTGAGTGAAAATAGCACAGAGTCGTTATGCCCCAAGTCAACCGCTTCCGCAATCGGTGTCCCTTCCTTCGCACGGAAACGCACATTTTTCCGCACCAGATGTACACTATCACCAACCCGCCGCCAGACGAGCATCCACTCTTCCAGCGTCATCCCTGAAAGCAGGAAGCCTTGTCCCAAGCCTCGCGCAACGCTAATCATACAGAGAAACGGCTTTTCCAATTGAGAGGGTTGAATTTCGCAATAGAGATTCTCTTTTTTCTGATATAATTTGAAGAAACCTTCATAACTTTTGCTATCTTCAGTGACCTTACTAAAATCCTCAAACTCTTTTTTCTTTTTTGCGGGTGCTTCCTGTGTCGCAGCAGATTTCGCAGGTTGTGTTGCTTCTTGAGCAGATACCGAAAAGCAATAACCACCTATTAGAATTAAACAGATCCAAAAAGTCAATGGGTACCGCATCATTTTTCTCCTATGTGAGAGGTTTAGTTTCCATTTTCCGTCTGGAGGCGTTCAAGGGTTGCCAACGCCTTCGCCAGTTCCGACTCGGCGTGTTGCCGTGTGCGGGCTTCCTGTTCTGCGCGTTCCTCCGCTTGTTCTGCGCGTTCCTCAGGGGGTTCCAACCACTGATTTTGTGTAGGATCATACAATCCCAAAATGCCGTCGCGCTCACCGAGTTCTAAGTTCAAGACCGACGAGGGAAGCCGGTCATTCACAAGGGCAATTTCCTGATAGACGCCATCAACCAGGCGAAAACCTATGAAATGCGGCTGTATTTGATGGCGTGGGTCATAGATGTAATACTCCTGCACTTTCAGAACTGACTCATACAAATCCTTCTTCCCGGTGAGATCATACCGAACCGTGCTCGGACTTGCCAGCTCTATCACGAAATCGGGGGTATGGGATTCCTCCCATGTCAGATAGGTGCCACGTTGCTTTTTCGCAACCCCCCGAACAACAAAAACATCGGGGGCAACCGATTTCGTATTATCGCCCATTTTGTAGTAGATTAACAGATCTCCAGAAACATAAACATCATCATGTTCCCGAAAATGGTACTCAATTATCTGTAAGAGTTCCATCAGTAGTTTACGATGCCAGTCCGTTTCTGCCATAGGTTTACCGTCCGAAGAGGGATAGAAGGGTGTTGGGGCAGACATGATTTTTTCTCGCATGGTTCCACCTCCTGAAAGGATTATCAAATTGCCAACGCTTTAGTCATTAAGGATAACACGCACGGTGCGAAATGTCAATTTCCAATGCCTTCTTGCTCAGAGGGGTTCAGTTTTAAGAGTTATCCATGGATGAGGTTAACTGCGAGTTTAGGAGTGTCAGCGAAGTGTCGTAGCGTTTTCGAGATTTTTGTGTATCCTGCGAATCGTAGGACGGAAATGGCGGTGTTTCGCAACG
>JAPOOP010000573.1 GCA_026713385.1 Candidatus Poribacteria bacterium
GTAGTGAGTTTGTTTTGTGCTTCAACAGCGGTCTGTGGATCGGTTTCATTCGCATCGAATTCGGCATCTGTTGTCGCGAAAATTTTATCGATGTATGTACCGGATTCGCGATGAGCGATATGCAATGTATGATCGCCGGCAGCCAACTCCACGGGCACCGGATCGTCGCCGTGCTGAACAAGTTCGGTTCCCTCGAACGGACCGTCGCGCGTATTCAACCGGAACCAGACCCAATCGGTTGTGTAATTAACTCGGAGAGACTCTACTTCAAAGAAATCCCAGATGTTCATGGTGGCATTATTGGCTGATTCAATATCACCATCAGCGGTATCGAATGCCCAAAAGACGGAGTTGTCGCTGACTGAGGGAGCGATCACGCGTCCCCAGAAGTGCCAATTGTCAGCATCGACCGTAAATTCATATTTGACCCAGTCACCGCCATCGTTTGCAGTACCATTGTGTGAACCGATGTAAGCACCACCGGATGCTTCTGTGACGCTGTAATCTTCTACTGGAGGTGCTGCGTCAGGAGTACCGGGATGATCGGTCGGAACATTAAAGACTTCAAATGTCGCGCCTTTTGAATCGCTAAAGTCCTCCGCTTCCCAACTGATATATTTCTGTGCGAATGCGGGTGAAACAATGAGACTTAGCATCGCCAACAAAATGATAGTTCGCATCAACAAACCTGTTCCTAAAAAACTATATTTTTCCATGTATATCTATGGAAAGCAATAGATTTTTAGAGGGATCCTACCCCCTTTTACGAACACCGTCGTGTTCTCATCCTGTGTGTAATCCGTGTTGCCTGACCACGATAGCCAGAAATCACACACGAACTGCATACCACAAAGAAACGCGTGGTATGGTGGAACCCACAAAGTCAGCCTCGAAAGACTGACGCTTTATTACTACCGAGTGTCCTCACACTTTCAGGGTTCGTCTCACTCGTATATGAACCCTTCCAGTCGCCGAACTGACGTGGTTTTTGTCAGGTGTGCTTGGTTTTTACACAACACGACTGAATACGGAAACCGAGAGGACTTGAACCTCTCAAAACGCCTACGAATGCCGTAAGATAGAAATACCAAAGAAAGCACAGAAAAGGTTTCCCTATTTAGAAACGACTCCTTAGAAAATTGGATTAAAGTTATAATAGCACATTTGAAAAAAATATGCTACTTTTTTTGCGTATTTACAAAATTTAGTTCTCCCTGTAGAAGGGATTTCCGAATCCCGACCACGTCGTGAGAACGATCTCCGAACAACAAACAGCGTGTATTACTTGCACTACATCAATGCGTCTTCGACTTCTTCAGGGAGCTCAACTGTACTTGGATCAACATCGATGGGGTACTCAGTGCCGTACGCTTCAACGAGGTCATCAAAAGCGACGTTATCTACACGTTCAAGATCGTCGCCTGGATGCACAAGCCATGCACCGTAACAGCTATCACAACTGACGAGATCCACATCGTTTTTTTCAATCGGAAACAGCGTCAACGGATTATTACAATCAGGACAAGGTAGCATATACATTCCTCCTCGAAGTCGCCTCGATTGCAGGATCGAGTGCTAAGGGTTAATCAGCAGCCGGGGCAAAGGTATCCGGATTTTCCGCCGCGGCATCATAATCATCAATCAATTGCGTAATGGCGGGATTATCCCCGCAAAGTGGGCAGTTCTCATCTCGGTTGATTTTCAGTTCACGATAGGTCATGCCGAGTGCGTCGTATAGGATGAGCCTACCGATGAGGGGTTCGCCGATACCAATAATGTATTTAATCGCTTCAGTTGCCATCATGACACCAATTACGCCTGGGAGCACGCCCAGGACACCTGCCTCACTTCAGCTGGGCACCATGCCCGGAGGCGGCGGTATCGGGTACATGCATCGGTAACAAGGTCCCTCGTGCGGTTTAAAGAGCGATACCTGTCCCTCAAATTGGAAAATACTGCCGTGAACAATCGGCTTGTTCATCAACACAGCGGCATCGTTGACGAGATAACGTGTTGCGAAGTTATCGCAGCCGTCGACAATCAGGTCGTATTCCGAGAAGATTTCTTCAACGTTATCGGCAGTTAGGCGGAGGTTATACGGTGTAATGTCGATGTCTGGATTCAAGGACTTAATTGTTGTTGTCGCGGATTGAACCTTCGGTGTGCCGACCGATTCTGTACGGTGGAGTATCTGACGCTGGAGATTGCTGAGTTCGACAACATCGGAGTCGATAATACCGAGATGTCCAATACCCGCGGCACCGAGATACACGCCCGCGGGTGAGCCTAAGCCGCCGGCACCGACCATTAAGACTTTAGCATCGAGGAGTTTCGCTTGTCCCTGTTCTCCAACTTCGGTGAGCATAAAGTGGCGACTGTAACGATCGAGTTGCTCATGCGTCATCGGTTTATCTTGTGCAGTCGGATAACCCGCTGTCGCCCAATCGCGATATCCGCCCGCAAGAGAGACAGTATCGGTGTAACCCATTTCGCGTAGGGATTTCGCAGCGAGGAGGGATCGAAGTCCTGCCGCACAGTAGACGACAACCTTTTGGTTTCGATCCGGGATGTAGTTCTCAATCGAAAATTCCAGCATCCCCCGTGTGACGTGCACCGCGTTCGGGATATAACCGGCGCGATATTCATCTTCGTCACGCACATCA
>JAPOOP010000640.1 GCA_026713385.1 Candidatus Poribacteria bacterium
CAAGATGATAAATCTCCGATACCGGTCCTTCGGTTTCCAGATGAGGACCCCATGCGTCAGCAGTTCGGACAGGACAATGGCATCACCAGCACGCGCTGTCACATTAACTAAGGCGGGATGAAGTTCATCGGGTGGATCCTCCGGATCCGGGAAGAATATCCCCTCCGGACGTTCAAAGTTTGCTTTATGGGAACCCGGTAGGACAACTAAGCCGCCATCGCCGGGGTGGACATCAGCGAAATAGAAAAAGACAACGAAGTCGTTGCAGTGAATCTGTCCATCCTTGACAGCATAGCGGCGTGTCTGCCATCCACAATCTTCGCGGGCACAGTGCAACTTGCCGATGACCTGATCGTGCTCTGGTCCCTTGGCAAGAAGGCTGCCTCGATTAAAACGGGGCTTATTATCAGTGAGTTCCTTCACAATTGGCCATGTTTTTGGATGAAGTGTGAGTGCCTCAAGTGATTTGTCGAACGAAAAGCCGTTGGAATAGCCGCCACCGCCACTATAACTAATACCGGGCGGGAGCTCATCCAGCGGCGTTTGGACGCATCGTTCGACGGCATCCTGAGCGTTTTTCAATTCTTCATCGCTGAGGACGTTTTTGAGGTGGATATACCCCGTTAAGTCAAAAAGGTATCGCTGTTTGGGTGTCATATTTCCTCTCCATCTGATTTAGAACTTAAAAACTTGACATGTGTCTGGAAATATCGTATAATTGAGAAATAAGCTTCTTTAAATGGAATTGTAAATTACAATTTATCTCGTGAATCGTAGGGGAAACCTTGTAAACCCGATTCACAACGTCTTATGTATACGCCACAGGTGACCGAACATTACGAAAATCCGCGCAATATCGGAACTATCACCGATGCTGATGGCATAGCCAGTGTTGGTTCTCCTACTGACGGTGAGATGATAAAACTGACACTCAAAATATCGAATGACGTGATCGTTGCAGCGAAATTTCGAGCCTTTGGTTGCCCTACTGCTATCGCGAGTGCTTCGGTCCTCACTGAGCTGATTACAGGCACCCAGGTCCCGCGGGCATTGGAAATTACGGCTGGGCAGCTTTCTGACGCGTTGGGAGGACTGCCGGTGGATAAACAACGTTACGCGAACACTGCTGAAAAAATCCTAAAAATGGCAATTGCTAATTTTCTGTCGAAAAAGGAGGCGCAATCACCATGATTACTGTTACAGAATCTGCCGCGCAAAAGGCGGCGACCCTCATTAACAACAGTGAAACCTCAGCTGAATCCGAACTTGGCTTGCGGATGCAGGTTATCGGCGGTGGATGCTCCGGTTTCCAATATAATCTTGAGTTTGGCACCGCAAAAGGGACCGACAAAGTTTTTGAATTTCATGGCTTGAAAATTTTCGTCGATCCTCGTAGTACACTCTATCTCGCAGGCTCCGTACTCGACTATAACGATGGCTTGATGGATTCAGGCTTTAAAATAACAAATCCGAACGCTAAAAACACATGCGGTTGTGGTGAGTCGTTTAGCGTTTAACTGGTCTGTTCTGTAGTAGATAACCGGTTTTTAAAATATCAATCTTCATCTGAGCGCGCCTGAAAGTTCCTATGAACCTACAGGCGCGCTTTTCGGTGAATTGCGGGTGTTTTACCTAAGTTTACGAAATGAAAGCCCAATCCTTCAGGTTTGGGATGAAATTCCGCCCTCTTGGAAAAGACCAAACGCCTAAAAAAGAGTTGACATTCGGTCTAAATTGTGGTACAATTAATACCAGACACTTGGACACCGTTCTCACCCTCTACTCTCTGTAGAGGTGGTGTCCACTCCCGTGAGAAGGAGTCAAAAAGTGTTGAGTGTCAATACCACTCTAAAAGTATATGGACAGTTAACGCTTAAAGTTTCGGAGCAGAGGTGAAAGTCTGCACGCTGTATTGCTGTCCCCTTTTCAACTTTTCTATCCATTTAGGATAGAGGCAGGCGGGGATAGCCAAGATTTCGCCTTGATATGCCCGAAGCGATTTTTCACGCAACGGGGAATCGCCTGCTGGTGGAGCGACAGTTAGACGGTGGACTCTTTGAGAAAACCGCAGTTGCGATGAAGCCGAAGCCCAACCCTTTAGGTTTGGGTGCTATCACACCCACGAAGATCTCAATTCGTGCACTTTCAGTGATACCAATGTCGCTGGACTTCCTTCTGCGTAGATTCCGATGTCTGCGTTGTCCAGGTCTGGAAGAAAATAGGACGTCATTGAGAGTTCACCTTCATTTCCAAATGCTTCAATAGAGATACGGTCGACTAAAATTTGCAAGCGGATCTTCCCATTTTGTGCCGCGAGGGGTCCACTCCTTTCTAAGAATGTTAGTTCCTGAGAGGCAACATCGTAACGGACATCCTGCCCACGAATTTTGAAACCAACGGCAGTGGCATCGTTCAGTGCTATTTCCGCACGGATATCGAACAACTCACCTGTCAATCCTGCAAGCGGATCTTCACCCGGTTCGAGTGCAAGGTCGCTCCACGCGTGTGTATACGTGTGGATGTTTTCAATTTCTGCTACTGGTTCTCGATGTAGGCGTATACCGTCTGAAGTCGTCCGAAGGGTTAGTTCGCACGGAAAGCTCATTTGTTGATTAAAGGGCATATCCGGTGGTTTACTGCCACTCATCCAAGCGATTTGGATGCGTCTGCCATCGAATTCTGGTACATCGCTCCACGTTTGCGCTGCATAGAAGTTGGCACCGTGGTCAGCGCGCTGTGCGTCACCTTCGGGTGTAAAGGTTGTTCCATCGAAGTCGCCGACATAATATTTCCCCGCCGCCCCCCAGAAAACCCATTTGGTATTATCGGGATCACCGTCAACAGAAAGTTCGAAGATATCCGGGCATTCTGTATCAGGAATCTGCAAATCGGATAACCTGGTCCACTCCTTAAGGTTCGTCGAACCGAACAAGGTGTAGTCATTCTGGTCAAGGTAGAGTGCCATCACCCATTTTTGCGTGGGTTCGTGCCAGATGACCTTCGGATCTCGGTTATCCTTCACGATATGCTCAATGACGGGATTCCCTTCATATTTCGTCCAACTCCGTCCGCGGTCGTTGCTGTAAGCGATACTTTGTGTGAACGGGACCTCTGTCGGCGCGTGACTGCCAGCAGACGTATAGAAATTGACAAGCACCGCCTCGTCACCGGTCTGGAAGCCACCCGTATTCTTCCAGTCCACGACACCAGAACCGGAGAAAATTGTGCCGAGTTCATCTGGATGGATGGCATGCGGTCGTTGCTTCCAATGGACGAGGTCTGTGCTGATAGCATGTCCCCACGTCATGTTGCCCCAGTCGATACCGGATGGGTTGTGTTGGAAGAAGAGGTGGAACTCGCCTTTGTAATGGATTAAGCCGTTTGGATCGTTGGTCCAGTTGGTTTTCGGTGTAAAGTGGAACTGTGGTCGATACGCTTCTTTGTAAGCTGTTTGAATCATTAACTGTTTCCTTTCCGTATTGAACGTTGCAAAGAGATACGCGCTATTTCCGCTGTTTTGCCTACCATTCTATGCATATTTTTCATTTTGTCAAGTGTGCTTTCTTATTCCCTGTCAAACGCTTTAAGAACGTGCGATGAAAGCACGACTACGAACCTACCAACTCCTCCACAGGTGCATCCGAAAATGTGTATGGATGTAAAATTGAACCACTTTACTTGTACGACGCTGTTCAAGCAAAAATTTCTGTGAAACCTGAAAAGGAATAGTCCATAACAATGGAGATAAACAGTGATAAATCTTTGTAATGTCCTAAATAGTTCGACACGTCTACAGGTGCATGCACATTGGAAACCGATTGCAGACTCTACGTTTCGTATGCACAAGATGTTTCCAGAACATATCGAACTTTTCAATCTTTCACCCATCCAGCCCATCAAGGAATACCAGACTGATGCTTTTAATGCATTTTTACCACCGTCAACTGTAATGGTAGGTGATGTTTGGGAACTTGATGCGAACAGTGTTGTCTCCTTCCTTAGGCAGTTTCATCCGGGTGCGACAACTAATTTAGGTTACGGTGAGGAAGGTGCCTTTGCATGTTTACGCGCAAACTCATCAAACTATGCAGAAATCGCTTTCCGAATTCATGCAGAATTCACGTTGAAGTCTGCCGCCTATCAGGAGTGGCAAGAGGCAAACGATGAGACGGAGTCCGAAGCAAGGTTTATTCCATCGCAATTTTCCGGAAAGATATTGATAAATTTAAAAAGCGGAACGGTTCGCGCGTTTTCGTTGGCACTACCGTCACGCAATAGCAATGTTGACCTCAATGCCTATGGTGGAGCGGATATGATTTTTGTGCCACGTATGGAACTCCTCGCTGTAGACGAGACCGACCAAGACGATATCGCGTGGGACACTGCTATTACAACGGAAGAAGCATACCGCGCGCTGGAGCTGAAGTTCTATAAATTCGCTGAGATTGATTGGCTGCCGGTTGATGAAGCGGTTGCACAGGCCAAAGCAACCAATCGTCCGATTCATTCAATCCTTGTCTGGGGATGTTTGGACGATGAATCGTGCTGAGCGAACGGCAAAAATTTGAGGGCGGGTCCGCTCTCCGATTCAGAAGTCATAAAGATGCTCAACGAGAAGTTCGTCAATACATGGGTGCTCCTCCGAGAATTGCCGGAACTGATAGGCGGTGCGAAAGGCGAGGTAGCAAGCCTTGTCGCTAAAGAGATGAAACGCCACTATACCGACTCTGTGGATATTCTGGCACTGACCCCGGATGCGGAAGTCATTATGCATCAACCAGAGATGGCATTGCCTTACAGAAATCAACCACACGCGTACCTATCGGTGTTACAGCATGCTGTAGATGCCTTTGACGGAAGGCGTAGACGTGTGGGAAAAGGATCGAGATTAGATCGAAACCCGATTAGTTTGGGAACGGAGTTGATGGAAATTTTGCACACTTTTAACACATCCGAGACCGATACGCCAAATTACACGGTCGTTGAAATTGATATCACACCCTTTGAACGGGGAATACTCCACATTGAGATACAGGTGGGAGCAGGTGAAACGACTGGAACATTTGAGTTGTTTGATGCCGATGTCGAAATTCTGACAAAAGAAACGACAGATGAAGCACTGACTGGCGCGTGGAACGTTTCACCTGATAGCATAGGGCATATCTTTCACCATTTCGGGCAGGACCGACAGCATTTTAAGTTGGTCGCTACAGGGGTAGGCAACCAGAAGCGTGCTCCCAACGCTTTTCTGGCGCGTGTTTCCGTCATCCCTCCTTATGAAAAATAGGATATATTAACCTAAGCCGTTCTATAGACATATCACCCCGCATGAAGATTAAGAATTTAATCGGGTAATTTTCACCTCTGTCAACGCAGGACTGCATATCTACGTTTCTATGAAATACATGCCGAATCAGTGATGTTTGGCTTTTTCTATTAGGTATGTATCCGATTTTCCATTATTTTTTGAAGAATTAGGCAACCGTTTTGTCTGTTACTCGCGTCACTATATAGTAATATGGGAATCTGCGCGAATAGATTTTTTTTGGACAGGGCGTTTAGATAGCGTATTTCCCGTAAGTTAGTATAGAGTAAAATCAAATATCAAGACTCATTTTAGTAGGAGGCATCCTATGAAACATAAGTCGGTCTCTCCTATCTTCGGAACTGGAGTCTGTACCAAGTTTCTAATATTCAGTTACGCTATCAGTGCATTATTCCTGTTTAGCCACAGTACCAATGTATATGCACAAGTCCCAGAGACCGAGAAAATCGCCTTCGTCTCGAAACGCGATGGCAATGCCGAAATCTATATCATGAATCCCGATGGAAGCCAACAGGTGAACCTAACACAACACCCTGCAGAAGACTATGACCCAGCTTGGTCACCAAATGGAAAGCAGATAGTTTTCAGTTCTGATCGAGCAGATGGTGTCTTCGATTTGTACCTTATGAACCCAGAGGGCAAAAATGTCCAGAAGGTGTTTAAAGACAATGAATATAGAAGAGAGCCAGCTTGGTCACCCGATGGAAAACACATCGCCTACGCACAAGCAGACAAACGAAAGGCCATCTTCGCATTCGGTGCCCGATTCGCACCTACGGCGGAACACACGCTTTATATTGCTGCACCAAACGGGACTTCCATTGAGAAATTAACGAAAGGATTCGATCCGAGTTGGTCCCCCGATGGGAGTCAACTCATCTTTGTAGTAGCTGGGCTCAAACACACCCCATTGGGACTTTTCGATTTGCAGACGCGCACCCAAAAAGTACTCCGTCCAGAGAAGCTGCCTTGGACGACTTCACCGCGTTGGTCTCCACAAGGGGACAAGATTGCTTTCGGTAAACTTAGTGGGGCGAGATTCAATGAGCGAGGAAATCTTGCGTTTCGGAAAAGCACGCTTTACATCGCAAATCCGGATGGCACGGAACTACAACAGGTGGCCGATGGTCTTGCCGCTTATAATCCGAGATGGTCCCCACAAGGAAATCAACTCATCTACAATGATATAGCGGATGTTTTTCAACTTTACAAAACCGATTTCAACGGTGGCAACCCAACGCAACTTACGCGTGAAGGAAATAATTCAAGCCCAGCTTGGTCTAATCCAAACGTCTTAGAGATTTCGCCTTCAGCGCATTCCTTAACGACGACATGGGGAAAAATCAAAACGGATTGAGATAACTATAACCTAATTTGCCATCTTTGTAGCATAATCTGTTAGATTGTGCCCTAAGGACGCAAACTAACAGTTTACGCTACAAAAACCCGCAGATCCTCAACGACTTTCAATGAAAACGAGGCCTACGTACCTAAAATCTTGTAAGTATCAACTTGGGTAATTTTACTATAAATTCCTCCAGATTAAGGGCTGTGAACGTCCTTTGTTTCCAATTGTCAAAATTTATTCCCAGATTTTCATTTTTTTTGAAGAATTAGGCAACCGTTTTTCCGATCCTCCGCGTCATTATATATCGATACGATATTTGTGTGACAAATTTTGGAAGATCCAAATCACTCCATAGGAGGAAAAGAAAACATGTTTCGGGCATTTATTACCGTTTTTTCGAGTATCATTATGCTATCGCTGGTAGCTTCTGCCAACGCGAGTTTGGATGAGGACCTCGTTTTTTATCTGACTTTTGATAACATTAAAAATCAGACGATTCTTGATGAATCTGGAAATGGTCTTGATGCAGAAATACTTGAGCGTGTCGATATTGTCAAGGGTAAATATGGAGATGCAATCCGTCTTAAAGGTCAAAGCGGGGATTGCGTCAATATCCCTGCTCAAGAAAAATTGAAAGTCATAGGTGAGATAACAATGATGGCATGGATTTATTCTCCAGAACCATGGAACGGCAAAAGGATGCATTGGCTGGAAAAAGACTGCCACTTCGTTGTTCCAGTCGGTTGGGCGCACTGTTACGGTATTGCCGGTGCTGATGCCGGTAACGGACCAGAAATCTTTTTGTATTTGGGATCACAGGTAGAGGGGCAGTGGGACCGGCAGGAGTTCAGAACTCCGCATAAAATGGTCGAAAAAAAATGGCATCACGTTGTCGGAAGTTATGATGGCGAAACCATGAAAATCTATATAGATGGTAAAGTCATAGCAGCAGAAAAGAAAAAATTCGAGTTCTTTGGGGACAACGAAGCGGACGTTCGGATCGGATGCGCAAAAGATGTCCCCCATCTTACATTCACAAACGGCTCTATTGATGAAGCCGCGGTCTGGCAACGAGCATTGAGTGATGATGAAATTAAACACGCAATGGCAGGAAACTTGCTTGCTGTTTCGCCAAGAGACAAGGTTGCGACGACCTGGGCGGATATGAAAAGGAGAGCGGTCGCTCCTTAACAGTTACCTGCAAAATCAGAATTCCTCATAAAGGAATATAAAATGAAAACAATACGGTTGTTCGTTTTTTTCATATTGAACGTGTTGATACTGGACGTAAGTGTTTGCACCGTTTTCGCAACAGCACCTACAACCGCCAAAATTCTGTTTACCTCTTCACGAGGCGGTAATTACGAGGTCTACATCATGAATCCAGACGGTAGCGAACAGGTGAATTTAACACAACATCGCGCAAATGATCTGAACGCCGTTTGGTCTCCTACTGGTGAGGAGATTCTTTTCGTCTCCGATCGCGAGGGCGGTATCCGGGACTTGTATCTGATGGATCCTAGTGGCTCCAATGTCCGCCCCGTGTTTACGAGAAAAAGAACATCTTATAGAGATTCTCCGACGTGGTCACCGGATGGCAAACAGATCGCTTACACACACCTGAATTGGAACGGTGTCAGGTTCCATATCCACGTTACAACCTTAGGTTCACAAAAAGAGGAGGGCATCGTGGAGGGCAGATATCCTACGTGGTCGCCTGATGGGACGAAAATAGCATATATGTCTTATATTGGAGATACCTGTCGAGTTGCCCTCATTGACATCCATACACGAAGGCAAAAACACCTTCTACCGAGAAACGCAACGC
>JAPOOP010000641.1 GCA_026713385.1 Candidatus Poribacteria bacterium
AATTTTAACAGAAAAAATGAATGACACGTATCAAGTTAACCAACACTGGGAAAAGCTTGCGAGTCGAGTTGTCAAGTCCCAACAGGTTGTACTTGTGATAGGGGCAACCGATGTTGGAAAATCGACCTTCTGCCGTTTTTTAGCTGATTCTGCCATTGATAGCGGTTTGAAGACTGTTATTGTAGATACAGATGTCGGACAATCTCAAGTCGGTCCCCCGACGACAATCGGTATGAAATCTCTTGCCCAAGACAATTCCCCTGTCCAGTTCAACAACATCGCCGATCAACTCTATTTTGTCGGGGATTTGTCGCCGCGAGGGCACTATCTTGAAGTGCTAACAGGGACACGCTTGATGGTAGATCGCGCACGTGAAACCGAGGCTGATTTCATTATTGTCGATACGAGCGGTTACGTTCACGGCGCACCTGCTGTTACGCTCAAACAGCAAAAAATTGAGATCGTCAGACCGAACCACGTGGTATGCCTGGGTCGATCCAGCGAATTGGAACAAATAACCGCATGTTACAGTCGACAGGATTGGCTCAACATTCACTACCTTCTTCCGCACCGGAATCTTCGCTCGAAAAGTAGCAAGGCGCGTAGCCGATACCGAAAAGCCCAATTTGATGCCTATTTTGGTGTAGCTTGCGATCCAAAACTTGCTGTCGAAAGTGGTGTAGCTTGCGATCCAAAACTTGCTGTCGAAAGTGACGAAATTTGCAAGCCAGATCTTGTCCTACAAAAGTCCGAAAACAGTATCCAACGCCTACCATTTGAACAGATCCGCGGTGAGCGCATCCCTTTCTTTATCGGACGCGCCGCAAATGAGAAAGAATTAGAAATCCTCTCTCGACTCGCCGAGACACAAGTTTACCACGCTGAATGGGGACATCGCACCTTAGGTCTCATTGCGTCAAAATCACTTTCCAAAGCAACTATCACCCACATCAAAAACTATTTAAGCTTGACGCGCGTCACAGCAGAAGTCAGTGCTTATTTTGAACGCCGTTTGATTGGATTAATAGACACCGCCGGTAATACCTACGCCATCGGGATCATTGAAGCTGTCGATTTCCAGAAGCGAGAATTCAGTATCCGTTGTCCAGTTTCAAACGGGGGCAATACCGTGAAGCAGGCGTGTGCTATCCAATTTGGTAGTTATCAACTAAAATAAAGCAAGTAGGTGTTTTTGCTTGGGGTTTTTCATAGGGCGTTTCTTTTCCCTGGGTTGAACCAAAGGTGAACCCAAAGGACAGACTCGGTATGGACAAAAAAATTTTTACAAAAAATCCAGCTTTCATCCGATTTGTCCGGTATCACGCACCTTACACCGGCTCTCTTCTTTTAGCAATGGCTTTTGCCTTGGTAGGTGCTGTGTGTGACTTAGGTATTCTTCAAATTATTTTGCATGATGCGATTAACGCTCTTGAAGTCGTCAACGGAAACTCGTTTGACGAACCTGTATCTGTCCGGTATTTTCAGCGCGAAGGAAGTGAAGGAATGTTTGCTTTTGATGGTTTTGAGGTAATATTAGCGGATGCTGACGACGCGCTCAAATACTTTCTATGGCTGCTGGGTGGAATGCTTATTCTCGTTTTCATCAAAGGTTTTTTTCTTTACGGCAACGATTATGTGATGGCGCGTGTTGGACATAAACTCGCTTTTCGGTTGCGGAATGCCCTCTACGAGCGAGTTGTATCCGCACCCTTAGGTATCTTACGTGAAGAACGCACCGGTGACCTCATGACACGTATCACTGACGATGTCAGGGTGTGGCAGACGCTCGTTGCCGCGATGGCGGGCATCATACGCGCTGTTGTTCTTGTTGTCTTTTTTCTCTTTGTGATGCTAATCGCTAGTTTCAAACTTACCTTTTTTGTTTTATTGTTTCTTCCGCTGCTCGCTTACCTGATTACGTTTATTGGCAGGCGAATTCGGGGGGCTAGCACAGAGATTCAACAACAGAGCGCAGACATCTATTCGCAACTCAAAGAGACATTTTCCGGCATCAAGATTATCAAAAGTTTTACATCTGAACAAACAGAAATGGAGCGCTTTCGGTCTATTAACTGGCGCCAATACTGCTCAGCGATTCGTCGCGCCCGCTTCGCGGCATTCCTGCCTCCTATGATTGAGTGGTTGGGTGCTCTGGGGATTGCAACAGTTTTTGGATTATGCTGCTGGCGAGTGATTAGTGGGCAGCTTTCTATAGGGTGGTTCATCAGTTACGTTGGGATGGTA
>JAPOOP010000496.1 GCA_026713385.1 Candidatus Poribacteria bacterium
CCTTCCTGTATATACAACCCAGCGCGTTGCTTGGGCTTGTGCGCTTTGGCTAAAAACTGACACCCGATGGCTAATGGCTGATAACCATTTCTCAAATTACCCAATATTTCCAGAGATCCTCTGGAATTTCGTATTTAATCTCCTCCTGTTTTTTATGAGCATAACGTGCAAAGAGACCAAAACGAGGAACATTTTTCACATTTGCTGACCCGGTATGGCAGAGAAACGCGTGCCACAATACAACATCACCCGCAGCACCGACAAACTCACGGGGTCCCTCTGGCGATAAATCCGAGAGTACATGCCATCCCCAATCCTCAATATCGTAGAAACTACCATCAATCTGCTCTGGATATTGGAGGAAGTACTTGTGCGTTGACCGGTGACTCTGGGGCCAAAAAACGAAAGCCCCACTTTTGGGTTCAGCGTCATAGAGATAGGTTGTTGCCCCGATCATGAAGGGACTCCAGCCAGCAACGGCACCATACGCGTCGATGTGTCCGTCATTGGGCATTGCCCACACTTCTTCAGGATTGGGCCACTTGATAATTGGTGAGCCACCACCACCGGTAAAAAATTGTCCGCCACCAAGCTGCTCGGTAATCTCTTGCATCACGGGCAGTTGCCCAAATAACGGCGAGAAACTGAATCCCTGAATTTCATAGTCGTTGGGCCAGGTCTCTGGCGTTTCTAAACTGGAATCAAAATGTTCCCATACCTGGGTCCGCCACCCATCAATTATCTCCGAATCAATAAAATGCTCAAGAATTAGGTATCCATGTTCCTGAAAAAATGCTATCTGCTTTGTTGTCAGCATACGAATTCCTGTTACGGTTGTTTGACGACACAGCGGAGTGTGCCTCCCCCCTCGTATTAACGTTTCGGTCTGAAAGAGGGGATACCAGTTTTATCAAATCGTTTCTTGACGGCTTGCATCAATTCAGGAGTAACCTCGCGATGACCGTGTTCGTGTGCGTATCTTTCAACGCTTTTGACTACCATTCCCCGCGCAAACGACGGCACACGCTTCAATCTTTTTTCTGCTGCCGGTGTCCATTGCAAATCGTAATCGGTTTCCGTTGCGAAGGCAACCTTTTTTTCTATCTGAACAGGTGGTGTGCTGGACTGCCCAGGCTGATATTCACACGATTCGTCTTCAGCGAGATAGTCACCAGTAGTAGCATAGGCACGTGCTCTGCAACCGCCGCAGACCTCTTTGAATTCACAAACGCCGCACTTCCCTTCAAGCAAATCCCGATTCCGCAACTCCTGAAAAGTTTTTGATTCATTCCAGAGTTTGACGAAACTCTCATCTTTGAGGTTACCGACACTAACAGGTAGATAGGGACACGGGGTCAGTTCGCCTTCAGGTGTGATACGGCAGTAGTAGATACCACACGGACACGTACCGCTGGGGAAACCCTGAAGGAACGCGGAGTCAGACTGTTGCTCATAGATGACACGCTTGTAATGAGGGGCGCATTTCGCGGCGATGAGCATTTTCCCAGCATAAGCCGCCTGCAATTTGAAAAGCGTCTCAAGCATCTTCTCGTATTGCGTAGGTGTAATGTCCATCACTGTCTTACCCCTTCCGGTTCGGACGAGGAAGTAAAGATTCAGTACCTTCGCCCCGAGTTGATACGCGAACTCCACAATTTCTGGAATTTCGTCGTAATTCCACTGCGTTACGGAGGTCTGAACGAGGAAGTCAAGTTGTGCGCGTTTAAGTGCCTCTACACCGTTCATCGTCGCTTTCCACGCGCCCTCCATCCCTCGAAACCGATCGTGGTTCGTAGGTTGGATAGAGTCAAGGCTAATACCCGCACCGGTAACACCGTGCCCTTGCATCTTCTCGACGACTTCGTCATTCAACAAGACACCATTTGTGCCCATTACAACAAGAAACCCGGTATCGGAGGCATACTTCGATATCTCCAAGATATCCGGGCGTAAGAGGGGTTCACCACCGGTGAGAATAAGGAGGATGTGCGGATTGATTTCGGCTATTTCATCAATGACGCGAAAACATTGTGATTGGCTCAATTCGGCATCTCTGGCGTATTCATGTGAGCCTTGAATATCGGATAGCTGGAAATCTCCGTTTGTTAACTCGTTTGTGTCTACAAATCCGGCTGGAAGATAGCAGTGCGTACACTTTAGATTACACAATCGGGTGATATTCCACGAAACTGCCTGAATTTTTGTATTTTCCATTCTTTAAATTTACCTTGCGGTTCGGTCAGGTAAGTTTGAAAAATAAGTGAAAGGATTTTTAATGTGTTGAAATCAGCTTTTTAAAAGCAATGTGAGTGCGAAAACAATTAAGCCTGCTACCAACATCAAATTTTTCCAGATGTTGATATAGAGGCTCTGATTAGACTGCGCATCTCCATTGGGCGGAGTAACTTCAAGGTGCCGTCGATAGAGCGAACTGTACAATCCCCAAAAGAGTGCCATTACGCCGAACGCCGCAAGTTTTGTGACAAAGGTTAACATATAGGCTTTAAAGTCATTACTGCTATTCCCAGCAAAAAAGCCATTATTCCATGCAACAATAAAAAATACCATCGCGCCTGTCGTCAGCAAAACATGAATCATCAATCGGACCAAGACCCGAAAACGATTGTGAACTGCTAACAGGTTTTGCGGCAGTAAGTTGCGTTGTAGAACCGGCATAACGACGAAGGTAAAAAAGATAACACCACCGAACCAGACTATCGCTGCTATCAGATGGATGCCTCGGATGATAAGCTCTACGCTCTCCCGCATTCTTCTCCAGAATCCCCATTTTTGATAAATGATACCACATTTTGCGTCCAAAGTCAAATTTGTCTTTGCCTCACACCTTTGATTCAAGGTAGAAGTGGACTCTGGATTGCAAGATTCTCAAGACGGCGTGTCACGGCTTCAAATTGACGAAAATCAATGCGATTGCTGCGAGTCCAGCACCGATGAGAGGGATTCGCCCCAGTCGCTCACGAAGGAATACCATACCAACGAACATCGTAAACAGCACGCCCCCGGAACTCGACATCGGAAAGGCAATTAAGGCACTCACCTTGTCGAGTGCGATGAGGAGTGCCCAACTTCCAGCGACATTACAGATACCTATCAACGTACCGTAGAAGACCTCCCACCAATTCGGCCACGTCCTCTGATAGAGGCATATCCCCAAATAAATAAGCGTGGCGACACCGAAAAGCAGGCTCATATAGAGGGATTTCTCATCAATAGGACACATCTCATTGAAGGCTTTCATGGTGAGCCGCGAAATACCGGTGACAACCAGAATTGTGATAACGACTGCAAACCCTAAACCTTGACCCACTTCCGGTCTGTCAGGTGTAAATTTATAAGTCGGCTCTTTTTCCCGTTGGCTGAGAAGTGGAATCGCCACGAAAGTTAAAAGAAGTCCTATGGTTTGCCAGAGATTGGGGACCTCCTTCCAGAATAGCATCGACACCAAAATCGGTATAACGATCGATAGTCTGACAAGCGCGGCTGTGACGACAATTCCGCTGAGTCGGATCCCAACTGTAAATAACTCAAACCCGACAGCATAGGTCACACCGTTTGATATACCTAACGCGAAGGTCAACTTTGAGAATTCGAAGTCTTGTTCCTGTGACAGAACCCAGATGCTGATAAAAAAAGCAATGAGGTAGTTGATAAAACCGATCGGGTTTAATCGTTGCTGATTATCTTTGGCATGCTTGAGAAAGAGCCCAAATCCGGAAAGCAGGACGATGTTGAGTGCGAGGAAGAGCATAGGCTTTAAAGATTGGAAGGTTGGAAGATCGGAAGGTTAGGAGGTTCCTTTCCATCCTTCCTCCCTTCCATCCAAGTCCTTCTATTCCTCCATCGGCAACGCGACCTTGGTCCCCTCTTTCGCGGATTGATAGGTTGCCAAAACGACCTCTACGGCGTGTTTTCCACCTCTACCGTCAATTATAGGGGCTTTGTTATCCCGGACACAGTCGGCAAAATGGGTCAATTCGCCGACGACACCGTGGGGACCATCTCGGTCAGGAACGATTTCTTTCCACTCTCCACCTCGCTTTTTGAGATAGGCGAGATCGGCTGCCATATCTAAGCGGAGCGAGCCTTCGGAGCCGTCAATAATGGTTTCGTTGGTGCCGCGTGCGCCGAGGAAGCCGCCCCACCGTAAAATACCCACTGCCCCGGAATCGTAACGGATGAGGGAGACGGTGTAATCTTCCCAATCATCATGTCCGGAAAAGCTACCTACTTCAGCGGCGACGGTAAGCGCAGTGCCACCGAACCAATTAATCAGATCGGATTTGTGGATGCCGTTTTCCAAAAGTCCACCGACAGTGCCGTACCAACTTTCGGGACGACTGCGCGGGGCATTATAGGGACCTGTGTAATCGGTTTCGATATAGGTGATGTCCCCAATATCGCCAGCATCGACCATCTGCCTACCGAGTTCGTGGACAGGATAGAAGCGTAATACCTGCCCTACCATCAGATGTGTTCCGGCCTTATCCGATGCCTCAATCATGGTATCTGCCTCGGCAAGGGTCAAGGAGAGCGGTTTTTCGCAGAAAGCATGTACTCCTGCCTCAGCGGCATCAACGATTACCTGCGTATGTGCAACAGGCGGTGTTGCGACGACGACAGCGTCCACAACAGCAAATAATTCGTGATAGTTTTGGAAGGCGCGAATCTGATGTCTCTGGGCGACGGCTTCCGCTGCGTCCAAGCGGAGATCTGCTACACCTACGAATTCACAATTTTCAACATTAGGGAGCGAGTTGCAATGGGCGTTCCCCATGCCACCGACTCCGACTACACCTATACGAACCATTTTGAATCTCCTTTCTTTAACACTTGTAGCAGAGGTCTTCAACCCTCGGATATTTGTGGAACGGGTTTCCAACCTCGATGACTCTATAGAAGGTCGGGCTTACAAAGCCCTCCTACGAGAAATTCAGAGCACAAAGGTCGGGCTTACAAAGCCCTCCTACAAGAAGTTCGGGTTTTCATTAGCCACCTTACAATTGAGATCGCGATGACGATGCCAAAAACGAAAAGAATCCATTTGATGTGTGGCGATGCACTCTCACCCAAGTAAGAATAAACCAAGGTGGCTGGCAGTTGACCGAGCCCGGTAGCAACCCAAAACCCGAGAAACCGCATCCGGGTTGCACCTGCAAAATAACTGATAACATCAAAAGAAATAAGCGGAATCAAGCGAGCAATAAGAATGGCGTAAGTGCCATATTTTTCAACGAAATCATTTGCTTTATCAACTGCTGGTTGACTGATGAACTGGGTAATACGTTGGATACCGAGATAACGAGCAATATAGAAACAGAACGCCGCGCCAACCATCGAACTACTCCAAGACAAAAGCGAACCCCACCAAAATCCAAAGAGTGTACCGTTTGCAAAGGTAATCAGAAACGCTGGCAAAGGCGCGATCACACTCTGAAAGACCATGAGTATTGCCGATACAACAGGCGCGAATGCGCCATAATCCGCGATGTACGCTCGTGCTGTCTCGATACTCTGGAAAGCTGCGGTGAGCTCGAGGAAATACCCCCAAACTTGTCTATGGTAGATTCCACCGAGAACCAACCCAATCAGCATCACAAGTAGTAATATAGCACGACGCTTTTTGAGTATGGAAACTGATCGGAGTCTGCTTATGGCTTTAGACATTTCTGTGAACGGAACCCTCCGGCGTGTGCCTACTACTTTGCATCTTTTGCCTGCTGTATCAAAGCATGGTTCATTCGTTCTCGAAGCTGCTGTATCTTCTCATCTGTCCAACTGTAAAAGCCTTCCTTAGATTTCACGCCGAGTTTATCGGATTCAACCATCTGTCGGAGGAGCGGATTGATCTCAGGTGAGCTGTTGAGGTCCTTATAGAGTTCTTCAAAAGCGGCAAGTACGAGGTCCCATCCCGCGAGTTCAAAAACCTCAAAGGGACCGGCGACACTGAGTCTTCGCCCAAAACTGTTGCGTACAACGAGATCTACGGTCTCTGCACTGGCGATGCCTTGCTCCACAATAGCGAACGCTTCGCGAATCAAAGCGGCTTGCAGTCGCGGTCCGACGAAACCGAGTGCTTCTTTTTCAATAATTGCTGGTGTTTTACCGATGGCTGTTAAAAGCTCAAACGTCACTTCAACCGTTTCATCAGAGGTATCAGGACTACGAATCAATTCGACGAGTGGGATCAGATAAGGTGGGTTAAAATAGTGGGTATTGAGTATCTGATTCTTGCGCTTCGCGTCTACACCGATTTGGCTCGGCATTAATGCCGTCGTATTGCTCGCCAAAATTGTGTGCGGTGGACATATTGTGTCTAATTTACCGAATATTTGCTGTTTGAGTGCCAAATTCTCAGTAACGGCTTCCACTACAAAGTCTGCATCTTCTGCGACTGCTTCAAGCTCAGTAGAGGTCTGAATTCGCTGTAGGATTTGGGAAATACCGTCCTCTTGAATAATGGAATTTGTAGCGAGTACGTTTAGATTTAGCTCAATTTGGGTGCGCGCGATGTCGAGTTGCTCGTTGGTGACATCGTGCATAAGGACGCGGTATCCTGCGCTTGCAAACTCTTGCGCGATGCCGTGTCCCATCAGTCCGGCACCGATAACTGCGATTTGTGCGATTGGGTGCGAGCCTATGGAGACTTGCGGGACAATAGTCATTTTTTCTCCTTTGCGGAAAAGCCGGCAATAACAATGGTAAATTCTCCACGCGGCTCGGTATTTCGGAATTTCTCCAATGCCTCGCTAACACTCCCACGAAATACCTCTTCAAACCGTTTTGTCAACTCGCGTGCGATAACAATGTCACGTTCCCCCACCATTTCAAGGACATCTTCAAGGAAACGCCGGATCCGATGCGGGGATTCAAAGAGAATTAACGTCCTTTCTTCATCAGCGAGTACACGCAACTGACGCTTTCTTTTCCCAGATTTTGGAGACAAGAAACCCTCAAAAGTAAAGTTATGTAGGGGTAGTCCAGAGATGGATGCCGCTGTGACGACCGCTGATGCCCCCGGAATAGGAACAATTGGGATTTCTGCCTCAATGCACCCGCGTAAAAGTGGATAGCCCGGATCGGAGATGATCGGCGTGCCGGCATCTGAAACGATTGCAATCGTCTCTCCCGCCTTCAAGCGTTTGATCAACTGGTCTCCTTTCATCTGCTGGTTGCCTTCAAAGTAACTTGTGAGCGGCGTTTGAATATTATAGTGTGTTAGCAGGCGGCGTGTCTGACGGGTATCCTCAGCAGCGATGAGGTCAATCTCTTTGAGGATACGAAGTGCACGCAAGGTAATATCTTCTAAATTCCCGATGGGTGTGCTAACGAGGTAAAGCGTGCCGGATGGCGTGTTCATTTTTTAATGGCTATCGGATGTCGGCTGTCGGCTGTCGTTTAAGAATACTCTCTTCTTGCTGACTGCTGATGGCTGAACGCTGATAGCCCTTCCCCTTGCGATATTGTGTTTTTCATGCTAAATTATCCAAAATGAAAACAACCTACGCTACCATAAGTTTTCTGTGGTTGATAACATCAGTCTGTGCACAGACGGTTCCTGAGAAAAAACCCTTTGAATCGGCGCGCCCACTCTATGTCGGTGCACGGGCATTAGGGATAGGCAATGCCTTTACTGCTGTCGCCGACGATGCCAGTGCAGGCTTTTGGAACCCAGCTGGACTCATTCAGTGGCAGGGCGTGAAACTCTTTGCAGTCAATAAGTTCCACGACCGAAGCGATTACCGGTTCGACCCGAAAGGTATCGGTTATAGCTACCGCGGCTACAGCCTATTTTGGGGTAACAAAATCGCCATCGGTGTCGATAGCGGTGTACCCGATTTCAATTATTACGGCATCGCGCGTCAACTTGGTCCGTACTTCGCCGCGGGATTAAGTCTGAAGTTTAAACGGAGACACCCCTCCGATGTCTATCAATTCTTTGGTTACGAGGCAGCGTATGATATCGGACTGCTTTTCAAACCCCGTCCGAATCTCAAGTTCGGGTGCCTCGCGCAGAACCTCGAAGGCTATGGCATTCAATGGCTGACGCTCGGTATCTCTTATCGTTACGCGAAGCATTGGTTGCAAAGCGCACCTTGCGAATTCTCAGTCGATTTTGCCCTCCCTATCAAAGACAAAACCCCAGAACTATACATCGGTGCAGAGTGGTACCCTTTTCCGATACTCCCTATCCGACTCGGCATCTCTAACGGATCACTCACAGGTGGAATAGGAATCATGTGGAAAGGGATTCACATCAATTATGCCCGAATTTTCGAGAAACCTTCTGTCTCTGATTTTATTGAAATGGCGATCAGTTTTTAATAGCCATCGGCTGTCAGCTGTCAGCCGTCAGTATGCGGTATGCTCGTCTCACTTGAATACCACGAGGTTGGCGTGATGACTACTGAAAGGATTGTGCAGCACCGCGTGCGGATTGCCAATAACAGCTATTCGCCACCTCTCTCTTCCCAATCCAATGCCCCTTGATTCCATTCAAACTGCTGCAACGGACCAAATTTGAGGTTGACCGTCAAACTCTTCGGGGTCGGTGAACTATCGAACAGATTGAAATCCCGGACGACAACGTAGGTGTGTTGTCCATCGGTAATGGTTTTGCACGCCTCAATGAAATCGTCGAGGTTACGAATCTGTTTTCCGTTTATATCAAGAATTACGACCTTAGAGTTCCCATTCCGCTCCTGTAAACCGACTCTCGAGAAGCTACTCCCTGCCGCGGCGTGCGGTAAATAAACGCCATCGGCTTCTAAGAAGAGTATCCCACGAAGTTGCGGCGTAATATCGTGGAAAACAGCACCGCCAAACCTAACAAATCGACGTACCTTCTTAGCCTCTAAGTCTTCAACGGGAACATCAAGTTTCAGGTTTTCGCCGTTCCGATAGATTTCCAACGTAACATTTTCTCCGACGTTCTGATTCAGGATAGCATCAAAAGTATAAAGGTCATCCCTGATAAGCTCATTATCAATACGATAGATAATATCAGATGCGCGGAGGATGGTCTCGCCTGTTGTTCTTGGGACAATGGATTCAATCTGAATAACCTTGGGTGTTCCGGCTTTGGAGGGACCTATCTCTTTTCGTAAGGCACTTGGAAAATTGAAGTGTTTGATGGCTTCGCCAATAGAGATAAGCTCCAAATCGACACCGATCTCGCCGCGCTGGATTGACACCTTGTTGCGAATCAATTCAAGGGCATCGTAGAGATAATCAACCGGCAGTTCGAAACTGGAAGTATCCGTGCCGCGTGCGTGAATAGCGATGACCTCACCAGCGGTATTCCAGACAGGACTCCCGCTTGAGCCGCCCGTCCGGTCGAATGTGGTGTGGATATAACTGGAGTGACGGTCGCCTTTGTTGACATTGAGGTTCGCAATCGTGCCGAATTTGATTGAGTACTCCTCTTTCTCGTTGTTGCCGATGAGTAAAAGCTCATCGCCGAGGGAAAGTTCGCTCCATTCACCGAGTTCAACAGCCTGGAGTTCAAAATCGACTTCAGCGGGATCAATCTGATAAAACCCGAAGTCGTGTGTCGGATCGTAGTAAAGGATACGCGCTTCCGTAAAACTACCGTCGTGAAAGTTGATTTTAACGTATGCGGGACTGCTGCCGGTGACATGTCGATTGGTGGCGATAATTCCACGTTCTGCATCTACAACGAAACCGGTGGCGAAACTTGTACCTTTTGCTTCCGTCTCAAAGACTATTTCAGAAGAGGTTTCGACATTCACCACCATCGGTTTGAAGGCGGCAATCTGTTCTGTCCAGTTGTGTGCGGCATTGGCGTTTACAACGAAGATTAAAAGTAAAAAAATCGTTGAGATTATGCGGGGTGTGTGGTTTTTAATCATAGTTCCAAAGATGTGTTTCATGGTATTCCTTTTCCAGTTTAAATTTTCTAAAGAGTTTAACACAGAGTTTCAGTGATGTCAAATCATTTGTTGTCAGTTTCCGGTTTTCGGTTGTCGGAGGTCGGGCGGTTAGATATATATTGTCTGAATCGCAGATTACACGGATTATACAGACTTCACGAATTTTAGGGAAACCCACCACAAAAACCGCTCAATATCCAATCGGGTATGGGTTAATGTTCCTATCTTGACGATGCCTCGCAAACGTGGTATATTGTTCACATTGCTTTTTAATTTACGGAGAGGCACTTCATCCATCAAACCCACTTTATCGAACCGCAAGGAAAAATTAAAATATGGCAACACATCACTTTGAACCGACGGTCTATTATACAGCAATTGGTGCCCACGAACCGGTGCTTCATATTGAGAGCGGTGACACCGTTTTCACAACTACTGTGGATAACGCGGGTTACGATGCCAACGATACGCAGGTAACTGAAAGAGGTAACCCGCAAACAGGTCCTTTTTACATAGAATCGGCAGAACCGGGAGATACATTAGCCGTTCACTTCGATCGGATCGTCCCGAATCGTTCGATCGGACGGACGGCTATGACTGTTGCTCCCAATGTCCTTGATCCCGACTATGCAGCGTCCGAGATGCCCGAAGGCGGTCGTGGTCTCGCAGAGTGGCATGTAGATGTAGAGAAGTGGACGGCGACGTTGATGACCCCAGAGACACAATTGGGTAAACTCAC
>JAPOOP010000370.1 GCA_026713385.1 Candidatus Poribacteria bacterium
ATCCTCGTAACTGTTGGCGGGGCTAAAGGACAGGAGGAAACCCGGTTCAAATTGAAACTGCGGTGTTAACCGATAGGATACATCCTCACGGAGTGTATAGACTGGCACGTTAATCTTTACATCGTAATGGCCATAGTCAATGGAATCGAGTACCCACTCGCCTTCGCGGTTCAGAGAAATCTGTTCATTAACAGGGATTTCAGCCGCGATAGTGAGGAAATTCAGAGAACGGGTTAGTGACAGATGTGAGGTGAGATTTTCGGTGAAGTCTGAACGGAGATGGACACCTTGTCCATTGAAACCATTTTTGAAAAGGACAGAGGCGAGCCCACCTTCAACCGTCTGAATTCCTGTTTCGCCTTCAATGGTAAATTCACTGCTCTCTTCGACAACTTTAAAATGATCGGTTGCAGCGAAGGCATTTACTGTAAAGTGATGTTTTTCACCAAGCGTCTGGGCAAATTTGAGCTGATAATCTGAAAAGTAGGGAAACTGCTGTTTCTGTCCAGTCTGTTCCTCAAGAATCGGACCAGCGATGAAGTCTAAGTAACTCCGCCGTCCAGAGACAGAAAAATATCCCTTATCACCGATTTTGGTTTCGAGTAGCCCTTCGGAATAGAGAATGTTCAGGTTAAATTTCCCATCTAACCGTCCCTCAATGCTGTCACGGGCATGGATGTCAAGCACGGACTGTGAATCCAGTCCGAATTCGGCACCGTACCCCCCAGCGTATATGTCAATTGTCTCAATGGTTTCTGAACTGATGGTTGACAACAAACCGCCCCAGTGAAAGGGATAGCCGAGCGGTGTCCTGTCGAGATAATAAAGATTTGAGCCGGGTTCACTCCCACGAATGTAAAGCACCCCAAAGTAATCGTTTGGGATGCCGATACTCGGAAGGGTCATTAAACCTTTGAGTGCATCATTGGTGCCCCCCGGAATCCGTAGGAGTTCACTGCCACGGATTTCCGTGCGACTCACCGTCGGTGGAAGACGTTTCCCTTCCACCACAACCGTTTCGAGTTTAAAGGCAACGCCAAGGTGTATTTTGACTTCAGTGGTATCGCCGCTGCTAATGTCCACCGACATTTTTGTGGGTGCCGTTTCCGACGGGTGTGTTACGACGAAGGTATATGTGCCTTCAGGGAGTTCTGTGAATTGGAAGACTCCATTTTCATCGGTTTTTTGGTGCTCGTCGGTTTCGAGGATATGGACATCAGCGTCTACGAGGGATTTCCCTGTACTTCGCTGATAAACGGTGCCTTGAATATCGCCGGTTTGGGCTAAAGCAGATAGAGGCATGGTGACAAACGCAAGTAGAACTATAGCGAATTTTAATTTCATTCAGTGGTTCTGACCTCCGATTCGGGCATTAACATCGCGTGAATTCGGTGTAAACACGACATAATGCTGTGTGGACACTTTGGATTGGCTAAGAAACTACATATGCTACAACACCTCTATAGCAAATCCAGGTTAGCACAATTATTCAAGGTTCAATTCGGTTCTTCAGTTTATCTAAATAGCGACTTGTGCTAATTAAGTCAGACGAAGACCGATCCGGATTTAGTGCCTCTTAACTGTTTCCAAAGCGTCCATTAAAAATATATAGTATCCTTTTTCATTTATATAAGATTCATTCGATGTTCGGTAAGGTAAATGACCTATCAACTCCAACTGGGGCGATAGGACAAAAGAGTTTACCGAATAATTGGGGTTGTGTGTGATAGTCTTTTCATAGGCATCGGTGACCAATGTGGCTAATTTGCTTACCTGATCGCCTTTTGCTCCATTCTGAAGTTCCGGTAGATCTCTTAGGAGAAGGAACACACTGACATAGTGTTTATTGAGTAACTTGATGACCTTAGAATCAGAGAGGACAACTGCCCTCAGGGATTTACCGGTCCCTCAGCAAGATTCAGCGTCGAAAGCACCCCATGTTAGAACGACATGAATTGGGCGTTTTTTCGCTTGTGCTTGTGCAACAACATCTTCAATAGGGTACCTCTCAATTTCTGAAAACTTGTAGAAGGCAGTCTCTAACAAATCCTTTGCTTCTTTTTCAGTGATGGCAGTCTTCCAAACAATATCACGCTGATCCTGTGTGTTCCGTCCAACAAGTTCCATACGCGGAACGAAAACCATATCTGCTGAGCCATGGGCGTTGATATCAACATTGGTATTGCGAGATGGAAGATAGAGCCAAAACTCACGGACCGTGCCATATTTCCGGTTGAGTATGAGTCGCCCGGTGAATTGTCCTGGGGTAAAGTAAGCACTGGCATCTCTATCAAGCAGGAATTCGGCGTGGATTCTGAAGACGATTTCGGCGTAAGTTGGCGAGACTGCCCGTATGCACGCATAGGCACCTTCTGACTCAAACGTATTTGAACGAAACAGAGTCATGCCAAAAACTTCTATGACAAACCCTGTGCCTGGATTGTTATGCATCTCCGCAGTCGCTCCCGGATGAAATTGACGAAGAAACGGAATAATCTTTTTAACATCAAGTTTCCATAGATTTCCTACGGTGAAATTTTCCTTCGGGAAGAAGACTCTGAAAGCGTCCGTCTCATATTCTTGGCTCGGATGAGCCGGTGAAAGATTATTAAAAAGGGCAGCATGCTGGGGCGAGTTAAGGGCAGCATCAGCAATCGGTGCCCAATATGCATCCACCTGTATTGCCTTATTTCTATTTGAGGAATCCCCTTGGGTGTCGGATGTTGAGACTTTCTGAGAAATCTGCGGATCCGCATTACCCTTTTCATCCTCAGACGCAGTCTGTCCAATTTGATTTCGGACAGAGGGTTTAGAATCCATATTATGGATGATGGGGGCATCCACGATTTCAATTGTGGGTTGAGATACTGCTTCAAAACTATAGGGTTTCTGAAAGCGAACGAGATGCCGATTGTTACCACCTAACAAGAGTGTCACCAAAATAGTAAACGCGCCAACAGCAATCCATGGAAGCAAGGGTTTCGTAGCTGTTGGCGGTGTGGGGTCGATATCGGCGACTTGTCGCATAATGCTCTTTATTAGGTTTTCTGACAACTGAACCCCACCAAGGGTTTCCTGAATCAAAAGTTCTTGATCTGCTTGCAGACGTTTCCGCGCACGCTGGAGCCGGCTGGCAATTGTGTTCACTGATACCCCTAAGAAGTTACCCATTTCCTTAAGGGTCATTTCACCGAGATAATAAAGCGTCACAACAGTGCGCTCGCTCTCTGGTAGTCTTTCAAGAAGTTTTTCAACGATTTCATACCGACGTTCGGTGGCTTCTGCCTCGCGCTGTTCGGAGACATAACGCTCGTAATCCGACGTTTCTGTTTCTTTCACAGGTGTCTCCTCCAACGATTGAACTGTTGGTTGCCGTTTACGCATCCAAGCAATGCAGCGCCGATTGGCGATAACGTAGAGCCATCCAGCAAATTGCTTGGGATTTTTGAGCGTCGAGAGTTTCTTATACACTTGAAGGAAGGTGTCTTGTGTAATCTCTTCAGCATAGTGAAAATCACCTATCTTCCGCCACGCAAGAGCATGAACACTTCTTTGGTACTTTTGAATTAAGCGGCTAAACGCAACCTCATCACCCGACAATATTTTGTGAATCAACTGGGCATCGTCTTCTCTTTCCATGAGGTATCCTCCTAATCTAATGAAAAATAATAGCGTTATAATATTAAAGACGCGATTTTATGTGAGAAAATGTGCATTCTCAAAAAAAAAAAGAAAATGTATAACGAGCATCGTTATGCTTTTTTGAGTTTGCCTAAAATTTATCTATCTGTCCATACGCAAAAAAGCCAAGCACATGGACCTCCACATGCTTGACTTTTCTGTGTTTCAGTATTTGTCCAAATGTTATTCCTGATGCAGCGTAACTGACCGACGCGGTGGGCTAAATTCCTGCTCTGACAACGGCACTGCCATATTCCGATAAACCTGAACCCGATAGGATCCGTAGTCCGGCACGAACATCAGCCCATCATCGCTGACGGCGACGGATTTCGGCTGGCGCAGGTATTTTTGAGGTTCCAAGTCCGCCATATCGCGCATCCGATTTGGGCTGGCGTTTGTCATCATGTAAGCCAGTGACACCGTTGACAAAGTGGCATCGCCGAGAAATTTCTGCACATACCGCCCTTCGGCATTGAAAAGTTGGATGCGGTCATTACCTCGGTCAGCGACATAGATATCGCCGTGCAAATCAACATCAATACCGGCAGGACGATTGAGTTCTCCGTTGCCACTGCCAGATTTGCCGAATGCGAAGAGGAATTCTCCCTCGGCGTTGAACTTTTGCACCCTGTCATTTCGCCAATCAGAAACGTAGACATCGCCGAGTTCGTCTACGGCGACCCCCCACGGCATGTTGAATTCACCGTCACCATCACCATAACTCCCCCATCCCAAGAGGAACTTACCGTCTTTCGTGAATTTTTGTACCCGATGGCTCAGACTGTCAGCGACATAGAGGTTCCCCTCTGGATCGAAGTTCATACCGGCGGGACCGTTGAGTTGCCCCGGATCGGTTCCGTGTTCGCCCCACGTGCCGATGTGTTCACCCTCGCTGTTAAAGGCGACAATCCGATGCAAGTATTCATCGGATATATAAAGGTTTTCTTCGCTGTCCGGGGTAATCGTCACGGGCCAGGTGAATTGACCATCACCCTGTCCGTAACCGCCCATTGTGCCGAGGTCTTCGTCCTCAACGGTATATTTCCGAATCATCGCAGTGCCGTCGCTACGGCACATGATATACAAACGTCCCTCTTTTCCGATTGCGATATCGCTTGGAAAGTTGGTCGTTCGCCGCATGCTCAGGGTCTTGTGAAATGGAAACCCGGCACGCAGCAAACCGTAAGGTCTACCCATGATTGCCTCCTACCGTTATTCTTGCGTCATTAGAATAACAAGTTTCAGTTTGCAAACTACACTGAAAACGGGTGAATCTGTTCAAAATTACCACCGACGATGTGCGTCGGGTCTACACCCATCCACTGCTCTAAAAGCGTTCCGTATATGCCGCGGAAGTCGATGGTATGCTCAAGGTCTTCGCCGTGTACCCAACGGGCTGGATCGAGAGACGGATATTCCGAGTAGAGTCCACCTTTCACATGATCACCGATGATGAAAGCACCGCCACCAGTACCATGGTCAGTACCGCTGGCGTTGTCTCGGATACGTCTGCCGAATTCCGTGAAGACGTACATGACGATCTCTTCGGAGGCGTTCTGGGACCGTAGATCCGTGAAGAACGCTTGAATGGCTTCCGTGAGGTCTGTCAGGAGTCGTGGGTGCGCCGGAACCTCGTTGGCATGGTTGTCATAACCGCCGTGCTGCGTGTAAAAAACACGTGTGCCGAGATCAGCGAGATGGACCCGTGCGACATCCCGCAGGCTCTTTGCGATTGAACTTTCTGGGTACTCCACATCGGACGTATACATCGCCGGTGCCTTTTTGAGTTCATCAGCACCTTTAATCACATCTAACCCGGTTTGGCTAAGGTAGTCCATCACGATACCGGTACCAATCGTGCTACTGTACATCCCCTTGAATATCTCAAGTGCTTTTGTGCGTTGCCCTTCATCACCAATGCTGGTCATCAGTCCGTAGTTATCCAAATCGCCGACGGAGGTGACGGGAATGCCGGAGAGTGCGCAGGCACGCGGAAGCCCCTGTCCGAAACTGACACCCGTTAAGACGTTGTGGCTCTGTGGATCGAGTTCTCGGACGAGTCTGCCGACCCAACCTTCATCGCCGATTTTCAGCGGTTCACAGGTATGCCAGATATCCATTGCCCGGAAATGCGATCGGTTTGAATCGGGGTAGCCGATTCCCTGCACAACAGCGACCTCACCCGCGTCAAACATTTTTTTGAGAGGGGCAGCCTGTGGGTGCCAGCCCAGTGCATCGTCTACATCTGACGGTAGCACGTCTTCCGCTTTGATGCCGACAACTGGGCGGGAATCGTGATAAATCCCGCTTGTGTACGGAATGAGTGTGTTCATGAAGTCGTTGCCGCCGCTGAGTTGTACAACGACAAGGACGGGATCTTTCTTGATAGTACTCATGTCGATGTCTCCTTTTATTCGCTTTCAGCAGTTAGCCATCAGCAATCAGTAAAGAGGTTTCGTTTAAAAACTGCCTCTTGTTACTGACCACTGACGGCTGAAAGCCGAAGGCTGTACAAAAAGGTTAGCCAAGTTGATACTCTCTTGAAGCCACGATTAACTGGAGCATACTGACGACCCGTGCTTGATTCTCCTCCGCAGCGTCGTCATCTGCAAGGTTGAGTTCACCGTTCGCTTCCGCAAATTGCGTGAGATACTCACGAGTGGTATCGCCTATCGTCAGTGGACCTGTGAGTTCAAGACACTCGTCTACAAATGCCTCCGGCGAGAGCGAGTCGCCGTTATTTTTTAGGCGTGTGATGATGTCCTGAATTCCGGGTTTCGACGTGTCGCTGACTTCACGAACGGCGAAGTTGACGCGAGCGGTAAGCAAACCACCATCGATCCATTCTTTACCGGTATGCCACCCTTCTACAGTCGGTGGATCCATGAGTTTCTGTCCCATCAATTGCGTGGCACTGGCATACGGACCTATTCCGGGTTGAGGACCTTGGAAGGCACCTACCAGTTTCACGATCCCCGTGACGAGTTCCGTCGGACTCTTGACTTTTTTGAATTGGGCTTCTTTGAAGAAATCAGAATTGAAGAGGACACCGAGGACGTGGGAGATATTCCCATCAGATTCCATAAATGCGTCTGAGAGTGTCTCAATCGCATCCGGATCTTGTGGGGGTGTCACGTTCCACGACGGCACCTGTGGCTCATCTGCGACAAAGAAGTTATAAAGGTGTCTGGAAATGAATCTGGCACAAGCGGGTTGTTCGACGATGATGTCGACGATGTCATCACCGTTCAAGTTTCCGGTATGCCCCAAGAAGGTTTTCTCGCAGTCGTCGTGTTCCTCTTCATCAAACAAAAAGGGTGGGGAGTAGTAACCGTGGGGATACAACGGAATCGGCTGTCCGAATGTCCAACCTGTGAAAGCGAGAGCGCAGCTTTTTATATCATCTTCACTGTAGTTGCCCACCCCTAATGAGAAAAGTTCAAGGAGTTCTCTCCCGTAGTTTTCGTTGGGTTCACCCTTGCGATTTTCGTTATTGTCGAGCCAGAAGATCATCGCCGGATCTTTGGAGAGTTCGAGTAGGATGTCTCGCATCTGTCCCATACCGACGCGCCGAAGCATATCAATCTGGTTCGAGGATGCGAGGATGTGCTGATTCTTGCCTAACCCCGTTGCAAAGACATGATGCCAGAAGAGTGCCATTTTCTCTTGAAGTGGGCATCTGCTGTTCAGCATCCGATAGATCCAAATACCGACGTAACCACCTTCACCACCGAAGTAGCGTTCTAAAATATCTTCATCAATGGGGGTCCCGCGTTCAGGATGGACGAGATCGTCAACTACATTCTCGTAGCCTTTTTCAACGTAGGTTTCCAGTTCGGTGCGGGTTGTTCCAAACCCTGCGCGGCGCATGAGGTGCGCCATTAACGCAACATCGTTCGCTGACATGTTCACCTCCGATACGTTTACTGTGAGGAGGTCCCTCACGTTAGTAACTTTCGATGGAATACCGCTCTGATGTTCGGTTCCATTGGATTCGAGAAACCGTATAAGATTGCCTATATCTTATAATTAAAGTCAAAAAAATGTCAAGTTTTTTGTATTTTGCTCTAACCGCCAAGATTTGCCTGCATTCTCTGCTGTAGGAGCGAGTGTTTTTGCTTGGGGTTTTTGATAGGGTATTTCCTCAATTTCTTCATGCTCGCGACTTTACTAACTGCTGACTGCCGTTATCTTAACTGAGAACTGAAAACCGACGACTGGCACCTAATTTTTACATTTTTTTCAGATTATGCACAATTCTCATTCTAAAAATGTGTCTTTAACTATAGAAGGGATTCTCTTTCTAAACGCTCTTAAGTCAAACGCATGTTTTCACACGAAAAAGGAGATAAAAAATGACACACCGATATATCCTGACATGCCTCTTTTTTCTCACATTAATTCCGCTGAGTGCCAAAGCATTCCCACCCGCTTCACCCGCTGGTGGAAACTATTTAGTCCTCGATGGCGTGGACGACTACGCCGTTTTAGACTTTAAAACCTCCGGTGTTCTCTTGCCGAAAGGCACAGAAGAGTTCACCGTTGAAGCGTGGGTCTATCCGACCACACCACCTGATGGGAATGTATATGCCATGATTCTCAGCCAACAGGTGGAGATGCACCTCGCGAGCGATAATGGGCAACGGGAGCACATAACGAAACATATCGATTGGCAGAAGGGTGATTTAATCCTACTAATTCAAGGGCACATTCTGGTTGGAGGAAAGCGCGCTACGACAGGGTCCCGCCCAATAGCACTTTCCCCAAACCAGTGGCATCACATCGCATATCAGTCAGATGGGAGAGAGGAAGCAATCATCGTTAACGATTTCGCAAAGATAAGGAACGTGCCGAGAGGAACACCGCTCGCCCACGATCTCTCACACTTCCAGTACCCAAAGGATTTTACGCTTGGAGG
>JAPOOP010000580.1 GCA_026713385.1 Candidatus Poribacteria bacterium
TCATCAAGATAACAGGTAATGTTGTAGATAACGACACTGAAATGCCGATAGCAGACGTATCCCTTCGCGTCATTGACACCGAAGTTCGGGTAAAATCGGATGAAACAGGCGCGTTTTCTTTGGAGTTGCCAAGCGGCACTTATAAGATTCATGCGAATGCGCCGTTTTATAATGCATTTGTCATTACAGACTTTCAGGTGAGCATAGGCGAGGCACCGACACCTCTTCACATCAAACTCACCCCGCAAGTGGTAAAACTCGACGCAATCAAGTTACCCGTCCGGCTGAGCCAATCCAGTGAACGGGGTCTCCTCGAAAAACGGATGCGGAGTTCACGCATTGAAGATAGTATCAGCACAGAAGAGATTAGTCGACTCCCTGCATCATCTGCCGGTGAGGCTATTAAACGGGTGACAGGTGTCAGCATAGTCGGCGGACGTTACGTGTTTGTCCGCGGGCTGGGAGAACGCTACAGTAACACCCTCCTGAATAACGTTGAGATTCCGAGTCCTGAGCCGAACCGTCGGGTCGTGCCGATGGACATCTTTCCAGCAAGTCTCCTCGCGAGCCTGCAGACAGTCAAGACCTTCTCGCCCGACCAACCCGGGGGGTTCGCTGGCGGTTCTGTTCAAGTATTCACGAAAGATTTTCCTGAAGAATTGACGATGTCCCTCTCAATGTCAAGCGGTTTCAACACCCAGGCGACAGGAGAAGATGGCTTGACGTATCCGGGTGGCGATTTCGATTTCTTAGGATTCGACGATGGCTCGCGTGCCTTACCGATCATTGTCGAAAATCAGGCAGCCGATTTACCGATTCGAGAGCGTGGACGTTTTACACCGTTAGGATTTACGCCCCAAGAAATTCAAGAGTTCGGGCAATCGTTTTCCAACGTCTGGTCGCCAGAACGACGACAAGTTCCGATCAATCAAGGCTATAAATTCAGTCTTGGTAATAGTAACAAGATTTTCGGAGACAAAGAGTTCGGGTACTTAGGTGTTATCTCTTACGGCAATAGCCATAGTTATGGTACACAGGTTCGCAATGCCTTCCGACTCGGTTTGAACGAGACGCTTTCCCCAGTAACCTCGTATAACATTGAACGGAGCGGGAATGAAGTGGAGTGGGGGAGTGTCCTCAATACCAGTCTTCGCCTCTCTCCAGAACACCTCCTCAGCATAAAGACACTTTTCACACACACTGCTGAAGATGAGACCCGAACATGGGAAGGGTTCAACGCCGATAGAAATACTGACCTGCGAAGTACACGACTCCGTTACGTCGAGCGCCAACTCTTCTCAGGACAAGTCGCAGGAACACATGGCTTTAACTTTGGCGTGCCGCAATTAGAAAGCACAGAAGCGGGTCGAGAACAACCCGATGTCTCTATGGAGTGGCGACTCACTTATTCGCGGGCAGCACGCGATGAACCCGATACACGTGAGAATATCTACGAAGACAGAGGCGATGGGACGTACACATTCCGCGATGTCACACATAGTGGCAGCAGATTCTTCTTTGATCTTGAGGACGATGAATACAACGCACGTGTTGACTGGAAAATTCCGTTGGGTGCTGAAGGTCTCTTCAAATTCGGAGGACTCTTACGAGATCGGGCACGGACTTTTGATGTCCGTAGATTTAGATTCCTACCTTCTGACCAAGTAGACGCGACCGTCAACCTCTCCGATCCCCCCGAAATACTCTTTCAAACCCAAAACATAGCCCCTCGTGTTTTTGAGTTGCGAGAATCCACACGCTCTACGGATAACTACTTGGCAGACCACAATATCTACTCAAGTTACCTGATGCTCGATCTACCGATTACCACAAAATGGCAGATCATGACCGGGGTTCGATTGGAGTCTTCGGATCAAACGGTTACCACCTACGATCCGTTCACTGCTTCCCAAAAAGCAATTGAAGCGAATCTAAAAACACTTGACTGGTTGCCGGGTCTGAACGTAGCGTATCGTCTCACGGAACGGATGAATCTACGGCTCGCAGCATCTCGAACGATTACGCGTCCCGATTTCCGGGAACTCGCCCCCTTTGAGTTCACAGATTTTGTCGGCGGTAGAACGATTCTTGGTAATCCGGATTTGGAGCGGACGCAGATCAACAATTTCGATTTCCGTTGGGAAGCTTTTCCACAAATTGGTGGCGTTTTGGCGATAAGTGCGTTCTACAAACGGTTCCAAAAACCGATTGAGCAGATCGTTCAACCGCAGGCGGAAGTTCGGATTACTTATGAAAACGCCGAAGGTGCCAATAATTACGGGTTAGAATTAGAAGCGCGTCAGAATTTAGGCGTTCTTACAGATGCATTGCGTAAATTCTCGATTAACACAAACGCCGCACTGATTTCCTCGCAAGTGGTCTTACCGGAGGATGTCGGTATTCAGACCTCTTCCGAACGTCCGCTACAGGGACAGTGTCCCTACATCGTTAACGTCTCCATCGGTTTTGAAGATCCCAACTGGGGTATTTCCAGTGCGATTGCCTATAATATCTTTGGACGTAGGCTCTCCGAAGTGGGGAACCATGGTGTGCCGGACGTGTATGAGCAGCCCCGTGGACAACTGGATGTGAGTTTTAGTCGGACGGTTGCGAATTATTTTAAATTCAGTATTGCAGCGAAAAATCTGCTCGACCCGTATGTTCATTTCAAACAGGGTGAGGAGGTCTACGTCCAGTATAAACTCGGCAGAGCATTCTCATTTGGGGTAAGTTACAACTTATAGGGGACGGCTGTCGGCAATCAGCCATCAGCAATCAGCAAGAGGACTCAAAGAGAAGAGTCGGGAATCGGAGTTCCCTCCTACAGGGTTCATGAAGCAGGGCGCGGGTTTACCAAAATGTCAACTTATTTTCAGAAACTACTATATCAGTTATCAGAAGAGTGGTTGTCAGTTATCGGTTATCAGTCATCGGTTAAAAAGGAGGATTCTTAAACGAAACCTCTTAACCGACTACCGACAACTGAAAGGTTTTTTGTAGAAAAACCGAACCGATAACCATTAACAAAATGTAAAAAAAATCATATCATTGTCACTTTTTTGCAACAATTTATGTGTATCATTTTAAGTATGACGAAGATTTACAACGGCGACTTAAAGTTAAAGGCGATGGGCATCGCCGGGTCGCAATCATCAGTGCCTGTCTGTTGGATCGGCAAGGCATAAAAAACATAAAAAAGGAGCTTAGTTAGCTAATGTTGAATATTAGGTCTTCCCCCGCATCCACGGGAACAAGGGGTTTCTATCAGAACTGGCTGTTTCTACTTATGGCAGCCTTCACAGTTGGATTAACACTCGCCATTGTCGGTTGTGATAGCGATGATACGGACGAGATCGAAGTAATTGAAGAAACGTTAGTAGAAGAGACTGTTATCGATATTGATGGACGGCAAGTGGTCGTCCTTGAAGGCAGATTGAACGCCGATAAAACGCTCACTTCGGCTTACGATTATCTCCTCCGGGGTGCAGTGTTTGTCGAAGGCGGTGCGACATTAACCATTGAAGCGGGTGTCCACATTTACGGCGAGCAGGCAACCAATGGCACACTTATCATTGCCCAAGGCTCTAAGATCATGGCACAAGGCACAGTATCTGCCCCCATCGTTATGTCGAGTGATGCCTTTGAAGGTTCCCGCGCACGCGGTCAGTGGGGTGGCTTGATTATCAACGGTAGCGCGCCCACGAACCAAGGCCTAACTTTCGGTGAAGGGGACACAGGTGCTTTCGGTGGAAACAATCCAGCGGACAGCAGCGGCATCCTTCAATACGTCCGTGTCGAGTACGCAGGTATCGAATTCAGCCCTGACAACGAGTTGAACGGTATCGCCTTCCAAGGCGTTGGATCCGGCACTATTGTCGATCACGTCCAAGTCCACATGAACCAAGACGATGGCGTTGAGATGTTCGGTGGCACCGTCAACCTCAAATATGTCATGGTTACGGGTGCCCGCGACGACTCCTTCGACTGGACAGATGGCTGGACAGGTAAAGCCCAGTTCCTCGTCGTGCAGCAATATGGCGACGATGCCGATAACGGCTTTGAAGTTGACAACAGCAGTAAAAACAACGAAGCAGAACCTCGTTCCGCCGCGACGGTCTATAACGTAACACTCGTCGGTGATCCAGCTGGTCCAGAAAGCGATAACGGTATGTTGATTCGTGAAGGAGCCGCTGGCACATTCGCCAACTTCATCGTTACCGGCTTTAACAAAGTTGGACTCGATATCAACAACGAGGCAACCCACGCGCAGGCGAATAGCGGTAAACTGGTCGTAAAAAACAGCATCTTCTTTGAAAATGGAAAAGGCAATTTCGGCGATGAGAAAGACGACGATGGCTTCGATGAAGCCGATTTTGCCATTTCCAACGGAAATAAAGAAGTTGACCCAAGCTTGGCAGCCCCCTTCAACAAGTCCGCACCGGACTTCACACCCGGCCCAGGCACGAATGTAGTAACACCAGCGAATCCGCCGGCTGATGGTTTCTTTGAACAGGTTAACTTCATCGGTGGTGTGAGTCCAAGTAACAACTGGACCACAGGATGGACCACGAGTGCTCAGAAGTAGCAACTTTACCGTTCAGGCATACATCCTTCTAACGACGCTGATTGTCTACAGTAGTTTCGTAGGGTGTGAGAAATCGGTTTGGAAAAATAGTCTCGACTCGCCAGACCAACTCGGTCTGGCAGTCGTTGACGCACTCAATCGGAAAGATATTGAGCAGTTAGACCGCCTGCGTGTGCAACGCGCGGAATACCTCGATTGGATTTGGCCCGCGTTCCCTGCGAGCCGTCCACCGAACAATTTTCCGGGCGATTTTGCGTGGTCAAATCTAAATAAGAAGTGTAATACAGGTATGAAAAAGTGGATCGCTCACTTCGGAGGGGTAAATCTGAAGTTCGTTGACATCCGCTTCGATCGACCCGAAGAGACTTATGAAGGGTTCCAACTTTTGCGTGGGACCGTTTTGACGTTACAGAACGTTGCTGGAGAAAAACGGGAACTGAAGATTCTCGGCTCAGTCGTTGTCAAAAACGGCAGATATAAGTTACTGAGTTATGAAGATTAA
>JAPOOP010000470.1 GCA_026713385.1 Candidatus Poribacteria bacterium
CCACAAGTGCTGGAGGCGTGGGGGGCAGCGATCCCTGAGCGTGTGAAGTATTCATCGTTGGCAGGCTGTTGGTACTCGGAATACGGTGGGATCAACAATTTCATCCATATATGGGCGTATAGGAGTTTTGAGGAACGCCAACGCATCCGAGCAGAGACACGAGAGAAAGGCGTCTGGCCCCCCAAAGGCTCTGTCAGACCCATCACACAGGAGAGCAAGCTTCTGCTACCTGCCCCTTTCTCACCAATGCAGTAGTTTGATTTCCACAACAATAAATCTATCCCATTGCTGGTGAGGTCTCACAACCTCACCGCTCCTTCTATAGAATAGGTAGGTGCGGTTTTCAACCGTACCGCTCTTTCCTAACTTACCATCTCAATCCACCAATCGACTCCTGACTGTTGACTGCCAATAGCCATTTGTAGGAGCGATCTCCCGATCGCGACCTATTTCGCACACACATTCCTCATACTTCATTGGTATTTCTTCGCAACTGTAGCCGTATAGGAGCGGCATCTATGTAGTTACACGGATTTCGACTGTTTGTAGCAACTATGTTCTTTTGGACAAAATATTAACGTTCCGTTGGCAGAAGAATCAGAGCCATTCAATTGTCACGCCCCCTATTTGTGGGAGGGGTTTGTAACCCCGATGCTGGTTTCCGAAAACTGAATGGCTCTGGCAGAAGAAGTGTTTTTACTTGACATATAATGTCACGAATTTTGTATTCATAATATTGGGTGAAAAGATAATAATTGCCAACTTATGTTTCTGATTTTCATAATTTTTTATGCTTGACTTAAAAATATTTATATGATATTTTGGGTCAAAAATTTGGGTTTTATGTCAAGTAAAAATGGAATTATCTTGTCTTTTCAATTTTGTAAAGGCGACATAGAGTGCCACGGATTAGAGACATCACCCAACAAATCTAAATTTTTATGTCAAGTAAAAATGAAATTATTTTGTCTTTTCAATTTTTATGAAGGGAACACACAATGGCGAGAAGAAAACGCATCACTCAAGAAAAAGAGGTCCAAGACTACCGACACGACACTGCTACCCGAAAAAACAATCCACCCGCAGGCATCGCCGCACAAGGCAAAATCCAAGAAACACCGAAACAGGAATACGCCTACAATCCACATCTGCCACCGAACCTCCGATCCGATCCAAACGGAGACGCAGACAAACTTCCCGAACTCCTACAGATAGCACAACAACGAGCACTCTCTGCCGAAGAAGCAAAGACCCTCGCCGATGCGCTTCAACACCACAGTCCATGGCTCGAATGGGCAGGCAAACAGGAGACCAAATCCTTCACCGTCGATCCCGTTGCGCTGCATATCCACGAGCGTGTGAGTGCCAAAGCCATCTTGAAGGTCGCAGAACGCCAGAATGTCCAACGTGAACTCTTCGCCGATCCTCAGCAGGATTACAGTAAAGCCGTCGATTTCTACCAACACGACGTAGATTGGGCGAACCGCCTCATTTTAGGCAATAGTCTCACCGTCATGAGTTCCCTTGCACACCGTGAAGACCTTGCTGGTAAAGTGCAAATGATTTACATCGACCCACCCTACGGTATCAAGTTTGCCTCCAATTTCCAACCCACCGTCTTTCAGCGCGGTGTAAAGGATAGACCACAGGATTTAACCCGTGAACGAGAGCAGATCAAAGCCTATCGAGATACGTGGACGCTCGGTGTCCACTCCTATCTCGCCTATCTGCGCGACCGCCTGATTGTTGCCAAAGAACTATTGACAGACACTGGAAGTATCTTCGTGCAGATTAGTGATGAAAATATTCATCGTGTGCGGTGTATCATGGATGAGGTTTTCGGAAGTGAAAATTTTATTAGCCAATTGGTTTTTACCAAAACCCGCTCATTAGTATCATCAGACTTTGTGACGACAATATGTGATTACATTCTATGGTATGCAAAAGACAGAGGCTTGGCAAAAGGGAAGATGCGAAAAGTCTTTTTGAGGCGACAAGATAGTAGCCTTGCATCTCATTTTGAAAATTCTAATGGAGAAATTCTGACTATCGGAGAGCATAATTTAAAACGTCAGGATGGTGAACTCAATGATGATTATAAACCGTTTATGTCAGATAATTTGATTCGCCAACCTAATCCTGAAATCAAATTTGACTGGCAAGGTAGGAAAATCCAAGGGCGTTTTCGGACTAATGAAGAAGGACTAAAACGACTCTTGCAAGCAAACAGGATATTGTTCACAAGGTCAGGCATTCGCTATAAATTTTTCCTTGATGATTTTCCGGCATCACCTCTTAACCATCTCTGGGATGATGTCATTGGTGCACAAAATCCTATCTATGTGGTTCAAACTAACACACAGGTCATTGAGCGGTGTCTCCTTATGACAACGGATCCTGGAGATCTTATCCTTGATCCAACCTGCGGTGGCGGCACCACTGCCTATGTTGCCGAACAGTGGGGTAGGCGGTGGATTACGATTGATACAAGCCGCGTCGCAATTGCTTTGGCGAGGCAACGCCTTTTGACGGGATCCTTCATTTACTATGAACTCAAAGATCCATCAAAAGGTATCATCGGAGGCTTCTTGAACACGGGGGTTCCACATGTCACTCTCAAAAGCATTGCCCAAAACACCGCACTTGACCCCATCTTCGCGAAGCATGAACCAATTCTGAAAGAGAAGTTGGATATCATTAATGAGACTCTGTCTCAAATTACCCCCCCCGCAAAATCCGTGCCAAACTCCTTGCTAAACTTGCTGAAAAAGAGAGGCGAGAAGGAAAAAGATCTATCACAGAGGCAGATAAGCGACGTTGGCAACTCCCAGAAACGGCTTGGCAGGAATGGGAAGTGCCTTTCGATACCGATCCCGATTGGCCCCAACCGTTACAGGATGCACTCACAGATTACCGTAACGCATGGCGAGAAAAGATGGACGAAGTGAACGCTTGTATCGCCGCCTCCTCCGAAGGCGAGGAACTCGTCGATCAGCCAGAGGTGGATAGGAAACGGATACGAGTCAGCGGTCCCTTTACCGTAGAAGCCGTGCAACCCGCCGAAGAATCCCTTGATATCGAGTCTCCTATTGGCGGCGAACCCGATGAGCCACTTGACACTTACGATGCCGAGACAGATGGACAAGACGCTGTCAATGCCGAGGCATACCTCGACCAGATGATTCGCCTCCTCCGAAATGACGGCGTGCAGTTCCCCAATAACCGGACCCTGAAATTCGCCACACTCGACCCGCTTGAAGGGGATGTCCTCCACGCTGAAGGGAGTTGGGAAGATGACGATACGGAACGCCTCATTGCAGTCGTATTCGGTCCACAACACGGTCCCGTAACGGCACTGCAAGTCGAAGAGTGCCTACCCATTGCGTCGCGCCGGGGTTACGATGAATTGGTTTTTGCAGGCTTCAGTTTCGATGGTGCCGCGCAAGCCATCATCCAAGAATATCCGAATCCGAGAGTCCGTATCCATATCGCACACATCAATCCAGATGTCGCAATGGGAGACCTACTCAAAGAAACACCCTCTACGCAGTTGTTCACCGTATTTGGAATGCCGCGCACGAAACTTGAAGAGACGACCAGCGGAGAGTACTACATCAAAATGGAGGGTGTGGATGTCTACAATCCGGTGGACAACACCGTAAGTTCCGCAGGTGCGGACAAAGTCGCGGCATGGTTTGTCGATTCTGATTACGATGGGCGGACTTTCTGCATCACGCAAGCCTTCTTTCCTGACAAAAAAGCGTGGGACAAAATCGCCCGCGCCCTCAAAGGGGTCATTGATGAAGACCAATTTGAGAAATTCAGTGGGGTGGAATCTTTCCCATTCCCTGCTGGAGGGCACGGCTGCGTCGCCGTCAAAGTCATCGATCCACGCGGGAACGAGGTGATGTCGGTGCATAATTTAGGGGAACAAAAATATTGATTTCCATCGAACAAGTCTATCAAGGGCATTGCCAATGACGGGCAATTTAGAAAATTGAAAATAGTGGGAAATAGTTTCTGCTGCGGATTTAATTGATGTGTGTTCTTTCGCTACGCCAAAAAATGTGGGATTTTCACGCGGAGTATGTTATACTTAATCTTAACATTGTCATGTACAAGGTTCTGAGGTTTCAACCGTGGGCAGTCCCGAATCACCTCTATAGAAAACATGCGAAATATAAGGCTTGGATTTAAACGAGTGGGAACCCCATGTCGCGAAAAGATAAACTGTTAACAAAAGCAAAAAATAAATCGAACAATTTGCCCTTTCGTGAGTTTGAAACTTTGCTTTCCCAATGTGGATGGACTTTTGATCATCAGAAGGGTAGCCATCGCATCTGGTATTCACCCAGACGCTACCGTCTGTCAATCCAGTCTAAAGGAGGGCAGGCGAACAGATATCAGGTGAAGCAATTTCTCAGCCAATACGATCAAGGAGACACAGAATGAGTAAGGATGTATTTGACGGATTCACTGCGAATGTATTTCTTGATGAGGATGGTGATTATTTAGCCCATTTTGTCGAGATGCCAAATGTTTCTGCATTTTCGGATACGCCAGAGGAAGCATTGAAGGAACTAGCAGTCGCTTGGCAGGGCGTTAAAGAAAGTTATCAAAAACATCATGAACCTATTCCAAAAGCACCTTCACGGCGCGAATACGATAACCAGTCCAACACCCCGTTTGATGTGCAACTTTATCAGATACTGACAAACGAGGCATCAAAAGCGGAAGAGAGTCTTTACCCATTTATCGCGCAAAGGTTGACGGGAATAACAGAACCGAAAGAGGTAATTCCTGACCCATACGAATTCATGTGGCAACTCAGCGATGATATGGTAGCAGAATACGATCGCATTCACAAAGGAGCAACCGAGGATTCAGGGGCCACCGGGGACCAGACAGAGGAGAATTGGGCTCAACTGTTCCGCAAATGGCTTCCCCGTACCTATGAAGTTGTTACGAATGGAAAAATCATCAACCAAGATGGGGAAACAAGTCCAGAGCTTGATGTTTTAGTCCTGAAGGATACATATTCCAAAGAGTTGCAAAACAAGCGTCTGTACTCAGCTACCGATGTCGCCGCTGTATTTGAATGCAAAGCAACACTAAGAGCATCACATATTGCGGAAGCAGTGAAGACCTGTGCCGAGATCAAAAATTTATATCCAGTTCGAGTGGGAACCCCCTACAAGGAATTGCACACGCCTATTGTCTATGGATTGTTGGCTCATTCTCATTCTTGGAAAGGTAATAATTCAACGCCTGAGGTTAATATTGCACGAAATCTATACAAGTATGATAGCCAGCACGTATCACATCCGCGTCAAACTCTTGATTTGCTTTGTGTTGCAGATCTTGCTGCATGGACATCCTTTAAGTCTGCGTTCGTCTCTCGCCAAAATGAGCCAGATAAATTAGTTTTAAGTTCGTATGTTGAGCGTATTCTCTCTCCTGATAATCAATTGGAACATTTTACTCCGATTGTTACTCTCGTTTCAAATCTATCGCAGCGGCTCGCGTGGGAAAATCCTACCTTGCGCAACCTTGCTGACTACTATCGAATCACAAATGTTGCTGGTTCCCCAATAACAAAAAGACAAATTGACGTTTTATGGTCTATTTCAACAATATACAGCGAGGAAGTTTACTCCCGTTTTTTGGCTGATGACTACCTAACAAGAAGTTATGCGATTTGGGATGAATGGGCTGATATCTTCTACTAAATAATGATGTGAATTGAAAAATTTTTTCGGCAGAGTCAAGAAAATCTAAATGTAACACTGGGTATGCCAAATTAAATTTAATTAAAAATCATCCCCTGGAGTTCCGAAGTGTGGCTTCCTTGCTCTAGGGGATATTATAGTTAATTTATAGTAGAGTCAATAATTAGTTATACAGTTTTATGATTTGATCAATGGATGTTTCAGGGCTGTATTGATAGCGTCGCTTAATGTTGGCGAAGTCCTTCTCAATGGGGTTCAACTCCGGTGAATACGGGGGTAAAAATA
>JAPOOP010000642.1 GCA_026713385.1 Candidatus Poribacteria bacterium
GCAGAAGGCTATGATGTTGTGCTTTCTGGAAAACAGCACTACGGAGGTATGGATCAGCTCCACGGATTTCGTTCCCAACTCGCACGGGATCTGCACGCAGAACGACAGCACGCACTTACAGACTGGGATAACGGCACACCACCAGCAACGCGCCCGTGGCAAGGTCTCGCACAAGCCGGTCCAGGAACAACAGAGGAAATTGAAGTAGACGACCTCGCAGAAGCGGAGGCTTTGGCGTATCTCCGAGACCCAGCACGACAGGAACAGCCGTGGGCACTCAACGTTTCATTTATTGCCCCACATTTCCCACTCGTCGTGCCGAAACGATTTTGGGACCTTTACCCGCTTGACGAGATCGATCTCCCCAACATTCCGGAGGGACACCTTGAGAACCAACATCCCGTCTACCAACGGATGCGGCGTATGTTCGGTTGTGTTGACTTTCCAGAGGAACTCGTCCGTCGCGGGCGCGCTGGCTATTATGGTTTGATTACCTACCTTGATGAAAAGATTGGCAACTTACTCAAGGCACTTGAGGAAACAGGGCAGTTGGAAAATACGGTTGTCGTCTATACCAGCGACCATGGTGAGATGAACGGTGAACACGGGATGTGGCGAAAGTCGAATTTCTATGAGGCATCTGTTCGTGTGCCGCTACAGATAATGTTCCCTGACCGATTGTCCGCAGGCAAGCATATTGATGAAGTCGTCTCTCTCGTGGATCTAACAGCAACGCTTGTTGATGTTGCGGGGGCTCAACCCTTAAGTCAACTGGATGGGAACAGTCTGTTGCCTTTGACGGAGGGAGTCGCAAGTGATTGGAAAGATTTCGCGTTCTCCGAATACCTCGCGCATGGTGTTGAACGTCCGATGGCGATGCTGCGGAAAGGACGATATAAATTCAACTATAGCCTCGGTGATGTGCCAGAACTTTACGATATTGCCGAAGATCCGAATGAATTTCGGAATCTCGCTAATGACGAGAGATATCAAGCAATCTGCCAAGAACTTGAAGCACAACTCTTGGCAGAATGGGATCCCGTTGAAATCGAAAAACAGGTTCGAGCGAGTCAAAAAGCGCGTATTCTTGTAGATCAGGTCACTGAAGGACAGTGGAGAAAACCTCCGAATCCATTGCAAGAAACTGACTAAAGAAACAGGAGCGCGAGGCATAGATGCTCGCGCTACTGTCCGTGAGTGTCATTGTCCGTTTGTTATTATTTCCTGATAACCATTTTCCGAATGATTTCCGATGACTCACCGGTGTTCAGTTGGTAGAAATAAACGCCCGAAGCGAGTCTTTCCCCCAAATCGTTGCGTCCATCCCAATAAGCGGCACGTGCTTTGCCGATGTAATAACCCGCTTGCTGGAATCCGAGCTCCAAATGTCGAACGAGTTGTCCCGCTGATGAATAGATACGAATCGTAACTTCAGCATCGTTTGCGAGTTGGTAAGGCAACCACGTTTCTGGATTGAAAGGATTCGGATAATTGGCAAGTAGGGCTGTCGATTTCGGGATCAGGTCAGCGGGTGTGAGCCTAAGTTCGGTGAACGCTCGGTGGATGTCTGTCACGCTGATTTCGTGCTGGAGTGTACGAATCAGATCACCCGTTGTGTCTCGAATTTCAATTGTCAGTATATCACCAGTGGAAACGACGGCTTGGCGGTTTATATCTGCCCAAGTGGCATGGAAATTGTTGGCATCGACCGCTTCTGCGACTCTGATGTGTCCGTTGTAGACAGTCAGCGTCACACCGCTGATGCCTTCAAGCTGTGCCCGTAGAACAAACGCCCACGCCTTTGACATCGAGGTCTGCATCCCCTTTCCAGTGAAGGCTGGGGCTGCCGGGGCAGGGTTCTGCCATGCACTGCCTGTGAAGCTGACAGTCTTCGGTGCGGTGACATTGACGATATAACCCTTTCCGCCTTCAATCGGGAATCCATTGCCGGTGGAGTTGGCTGTGAATCCCATAAAACTGCCAGTTACGGAATTAAATTCGACGATAGCGGTCGCTCCAGTTTTTTCCATGAAGGCGCGCGCTGTGTAGGGGTCGCTCGACATCAATGGTAAGCTAATCATGTTCAACCCTGTGCTGAGTGCTATATCAAATACATTCTCGCTTGGCACGGGTACACTCAGACTATCGGCGCGGAATTCGAGATTCTGTATGCGTTCATCGCTCTCAGGGCCAACATCCGCAATCGAAAACGGTGTTTCGGAGAAGTGCGCTGCAAGATATTCTGCGAGAGCATCTTGCTCGGTGCCGGGGTCAGCAAAGGTCGCTTGCCCGCCAGACTCTTCCTCTGTCATCGCTTCAGTCAGATCAACGCGATTCGTATTCGGGAAATTAGCATACGGATAGTCGTCTCCGCCATCGACAAGGAAAGTGATCGTGACCATTCGGAAAGTGCGATCCGCATCTCCTATGATTTCACCGTTCTGCACGACTGTATCTGTCGGATTTCCACCTGTGTCGGTGATGACGAGCGACTGAACCCTTGAACCCTCTGGCAGTGAAGTGTGAAAACTGAACGCCATTCCTGCGATTTGTGGGAAACGCCCGGGGGTTGAACCGCCCCCTGACGCAGCAACTGTGTGTTCGATGACTTCGAGCAGTTCCGCTGCGCTCAGGGTCAAAAGGGTCAATCCGTTGTTGAATCGAAGCGTATTTTCAATATCGATCTGTGAAATCTGACCCGCCGCTTTACCAACCAAATCGTTCGCAGGTGGCGGAAGCAGTTCGCCGTAGACAGACACACCGATTGGCGCGCGAATACCGCCGCCATTTTTCAAGGAAACAACCACGCTCGGATCAACCTGTTGCCCTGCGGCGAGGTTTGCCTCGGCGATTAGATTGCCCACATTGGTTTCTTCTGTGCGGACGGAGCCGCGATTCCCGTTCAGATACACACTCGTTTGCCCAAAGAGATTACCGTCTTTTGCGATCACAACATTCTGCACCGCCGCTGTGATTTCAACCACACGTGCTGCGGGTTCTACATTGCCGGTATCCGCAACGCCCTGTTCATCGGTAACGAAGGTACCGCTGACGGCAGCGTCAATCGATTCGGAAATTAAAACACCGGCTTCGTCAAAGTCGACAACCAACCGCCCAACGTACCGGTAATTCCCATCTGTACCGACGATCGCGATCGGTTCATTGGTTGCGGATTGCGTCAGGATTGGATAGGGACGGTCTGCAGTGTCACCCGGGTGAAGTCTATCTGTGGCATCTGCGAGGAGGGTGTTTGAACCACCCGCAATGATAATGTCAACATCTTTCAGATGTGTTGCGATGGTTTCATCAAGACTGATTTGTTGAAGGTGTCCGGTAAGGATAATCTTATTAATGCCGGTTGCTGTGAGGGCATCAACGGATTCTTGGATAATCGCTGCCAATGCTGCCATATCGTTTGGGTCCGCTGGTGCGATTCCGACGCTCCCAGATAAAGAGAGACTTCCAAGCAGGGGGGTCGTCATTCCGACAACGCCCACTTTTCCCGCCGACGGGGTCGTGATAACCACGCTCTTGGTAATGCTGTTCGGGAGTGTGCTCGCTTCCTGACCGGGGTCAACGACCAAAGAGGCGAGATTGCTATCAGGACCAAAATCTAAATTCGCGCTCAGGAATGGAAACGCTGTGCCGGTGTAATCCCTATCTGCCGCAATCAACCCCGCGAGTGTGCCGGTGCCTGCGTCAAATTCATGATTACCGAGTGCCCCGGCCATGAAACCCATCGCGTTGAGCATCAGAATATCGGCGCGTCCTAAACCTTCTCTTCCCAATACTTCACGAAGGCTCTCGTTATTGGCAGCTGCGAAAAACGGACCGGGAATATAACTATCGCCAGCCCCGATGATGACTGTGTCTTCAACCTCGACTTTAAGGGCATTCAGCACTGATGAGAAGCGAGGGGCGTTTTCGAGTGCCTCAATCCCGCCCTCCATGTCTGCTGCGTGGAGAAGTTGAAGCGTGCTTTTAGATGTAGGGGGCTCTGCGTTTTGGGAAAAGGCGGGTGTGCTGCCTAACGTAAGAGTGCCTAATAGTAAAATAGAAAGGATCGTCGTTGTCGCATGGGCGTTCAGAAAACGCCCTACGAAGTTTGGAACAAAGGGTTCCTTGTTCTGCCTCAAAAGATGCTCCTTTAATTGGATTATACTCAATTAGATAGGTTGCCACTATCAACTATTTTTCACCACCTCTCACAGTAGTGGACAACTTCTGCACAAGGACTGTGCAGGGTGAGTGTGTTGTCCGTGATAGTTGCTATAGGATACCACAATTTAGCAAAATTTCAAATCTTTTTTAGGCGTTTTGTCTAACTTAACGAGGACGGAATTTCATCCCAAAGCGAAAGCATTGGGCTTTCATTCTGTGATTTATCGGTAAACTGGAGCCAGGTGTTTTGCTTCTAAGACAGAAGTATCTAATTCTCCAATAATAGTTTTCGGAGGAGTGATTTTCAGTTCGCCTGCTGTGTAGGAAACCTTTGGTAGTCGATTAAGGGCGTGTCACTTCATCAGAGAACCTCTTAACCGATGACTGACAACTGATAATTATTACTCTGCTTTTCTCTTGAATGATTTGCTGGAATATGCTATGCTGAAGGCATCAGAAAATATAACGATTCTTACGTTGGAACCCTACAGAGATTTCACCCTACGGGGTTCACACTTCATCAGAATTAACCGGAAACTCGTAGCCTGTAATGAAATGGAGGGCGGATTTAAGAAAGGCACGTCAAAGTTCTGAAGAAACACCCAAGCAAAAACACCCACATCGTTTCTCCGCAAGGTATAATTAAAAAATGTCCTGTTCAACAACTCATCAGCCGAACCTTATCTATGTTTTTGCTGATCAGCTCCGCTACCAGTCGTGTGGCTACGCTGGGGATACCCGCGCACGCACACCCAATATTGACCGATTTGCCACAGAGAGTATGAATTTCTGCAACGCTGTCTCCGGTAGTCCGATGTGCGCGCCCTACCGCTCTTCACTCTTTACCGGCAAATACGCGAGTAGCACCGGTATGGCGATTAATGAACTCCGCATGAACCCGAATCATGACTGTTTCGGTCATGTTTTGCATCGCAACGGTTACCAGACAAGCTACATCGGGAAGTGGCATCTGTGGGCAAATCAATTGGGAAAGCACAACGACTCCAGCAATTCTTACATTCCGCCGGGACAACATCGGCTCGGTTTCGATGGCGAGTGGTCGGCGTACAATTTTCATCACTTGTACTTTGACACGTATTATCATAAGGATTCGCCTGAAAAGATCGTGCTTCCGGGGTATGAACCTGACGGTCAGACCGATATGGCAATCGATTACCTGCAACGGGCATCAACGAGCGATAATCCGTTCGCACTTTTCCTTTCAATCGGGACCCCGCACGATCCATGGACACAGGACAACGTTCTATCCGCTGATTATGAGATGTTCCGAGACGTTGATTTCCCGTTACCACCAAACTATCGCGATGAGAACGACCCTTACGGCGATACGTGGGCAATTATGTCCGAGGCAGAGCGTGCTGCGCTTCCTGAATGGATGCGTGTCTATTACGCAATGACTGCCAATCTGGATCGGAATATCGGACGGTTGCTACAAACCGTTGACGATCTCGGAATGCGAGACAATACAATCTTTGTTTTCACTTCTGATCATGGCGAGATGTTCGGCGCCCAGGGTCGCCGCGCAAAGAACATCTTTTATGAGGAGGCAGTGCGCGTTCCATTTCTGGTTCGGTGGCGGGGGCAAATTCCGAAAGGACACGTCTCAGATGCCTGCTTGAATACGCCGGATATCATGCCGACGCTGTTATCGATGATGAGTTTACCAATTCCAGAGGCTGTTGAAGGGGCGGATCTCAGCGATGCTGCGTTTGATCGACCCGCTGATGAACCGGATGCTGCGTTCATGCAGGGAATGGGATGTACCGCCAAGTGGGAGGACGGCTATGAGTGGCGTGCACTCCGGACGAAGCAACACACCTATGCCGTCCATCGTCCAGATCGGAGTGAGAAACTCTTTGATAATATCGCTGATCCGTTTCAAACCCGTAATTTGATTGATGCACCCGAATCGACCGAACTCCGAGAACGATTTCGAGCGATGTTGAGGCAGCGTATGGATGCGCTCAACGATACCTTTGAGGTGTGTACGTGGTATCGCGATAATTGGACCGAAGATCGGATTATCCTGCGAACTGCGACATTGACTTAAAGTAAAAATAGTGTTGTGTACCAACAGAAGTTTCGGAAAGAGGTAAAACTATGGATAAGAAATACCGTATTCAGAACGTTGAGACGATACCGAGTCCATCGTTGGTTGTCTATCTCGCACAGGTTCAGTATAACATTGAGCATGCGATTGCGACCGTTGGTGGAGATGTCTCGAAACTCAGACCACATGCGAAGACGCATAAAACTGCTGAGATTATTGCGATGGAACGGGATGCCGGTATCCTTAAGCACAAATGCGCGACGTTACGGGAAGCAGAGATGCTGGCACAGAACGGTATAGAGGATATTCTGATTGCGTATCAGATGGTGGGACCGAATATCAACCGTTTTGTTTCGCTGCAGGTCAAGTATCCAGATGCCGATTTCAAGGTTATTGTTGACCATCAAGAGTCCGTGGCAACACTTTCATCAGCAGCGGCGAAGCAGGGCTTGACCGTCAAGGTCATGCTGGACCTCGATGTAGGAATGAACCGCACAGGAATAGCGGTCGGTGATGCCGCTGTGGAGGTCTATGCGCAAATTGAAGCCGTAGAGGGATTACAACCGTGGGGATTACACGTCTACGATGGACACATTCACGATGAAGATGTCGCTGATCGGAAAGCATCCTGTGATAAGAGTCTCGCGCAGGTAGAAAATATGAAGGATAGGCTTGCTGCTAAAGGGCTTGAAGTGCCGTTGATTGTGATGGGCGGCACACCGACCTTCCCTATCTATGCGGAGACGCCGGGTGTAGAGGCATCCCCCGGCACTTTCGTATTTCATGATTACGGTTACAGCACTCACTTTCCTGATCTCGGTTTTACGCCTGCCGCACTGCTCCTGAGTCGTGTGATTAGTATTCCTACGCCGCAGCGGATTACCCTTGATTTAGGGCATAAAGCCATCGCCGCGGATCCTGATGGTGTGCGAGGGATCGTTTTGGATATTGACGGTGCTGAAGTGGACAAACAGCACGAAGAGCATTGGGCAATTAACGTTCCTGACAGTTCACCGATGCACATCGGACAAGAAATTTACGTCTGTCCGACACATATCTGTCCGTGTGTGGCACTCCATCCTTTCTATTATGTCGTGGATGCCGATGGGTATTGTCGTGGGACATGGGAGGTCATCGCGCGGAATCGGACTGCTGCGTGAGTTTTTAAAAAACGCTCAGGGCCACGGAAAGAAAGGTGCGGGGGTGTTCGCGCTCCAACTGATGAGCGTCCATATAACCGCCATACTGAATTCCCCGAAGACCATGCCTAAGAAGAACGGACGGAGCCGTTGATATTGTCGAATACCGCTATAACGTAGAAGCGGCGTTTTAATGCCCCACGCGATGAAGACGGGAAACCAGAACACAATCAGTGTCCACGAAGCCGATAACGCATACCCAAGGGGGTGGAGGGGGCACCACCAATATAACATCCTCAAGATAACTAACCCTGTTGTCACTAACGCGCCGATACCGAAAAAGAGTCCGCCTGTTGTGCGGAGGTCTGCACCTAATCCTTCCATCGCCGCAACATTGTCCTGAAATGCCCAGAGTGGATTGCCGCGATAGGTGTAGCTATACATGTAATTGGCACCATGGGTATAGGGAAGCCATAGGTGGATGACAGCTGCACACAGAAATGCGAGCGTACTGCCTAACACGAATACCCCTACCAACGAATGATAAGACATTCCGACCCGATCCCTAATTTTTAAGCCGTCTAAGAAACCTGTGAGGATCAATCCACGCTGGTCGCGAGTGAAGATTGCATCAAGTAATGACAACACGGTGAGACTCTGCGTGCCCAATGCGGCTTTGTTTGCAATGAGTTGGTAGAGATCCAGTGGTCGGAACGATGTTTCTGTCATGAGCAGCCCACCTTCTGCCGTGCTACGTGCCATCACCACAGCGATGATGCATACATAAACCAATATCTCGAACGCCGCGAACCCTAAATTCAGTCCTGCTGTATAGCACCACACTATTGCGAGAATTAAACTGATGATGAGTACCCAGACTGCCGTGCGGTCCGACAAAAGTTCCTCTGCGTCCGCCCCTTTAGTTGCGGTAAAGGCGCGGCGAAATACACGTCGGAAGTGTGGGAACCCCATATAGATAAACGAAATTACCAGTACAATATAAGCTCCAGCAACTTGGTAACCGATATAGAGTCGGGTTGGGTAGAGTGGCATGGTGCTTACCCGCCAACCAAATATCGCAGCGACAATATCTTGAAAACGTGTGAATAAAAAAAAGAACCATAGGCTGAAAAGGAGTTGGGTGGGTAGTAGATAGAAGAACCCGACCGCCGCGAAGGAGAGAAAAATCGGTGTGTAAGCGATAGCGTTGAAGGGGCGTTCTGTGAAGTATGGGTTAAGCAGATACCTTAGCGGGAAATTCGGAATTTGGGGCCAAATTTCATGAAATCCGTTCAACGTGAAGATGAGGGCGGGCAGGGCAAACCCTAACCACATCAGGCGGTTCCGAAGAAAGCCGCGTCCCTCGTGTACAAACTCAAGTGGTAGTGAGACTAACGGAAATGTAAGTTTCTCGTTTTCAATCCACTGTTTACGTAGAATTGCTGCTAAGCAGAGAAACGCAGTGAAAACCAAAAAAACGAGCACACCCCAGACGCATAGCGGCTCTACCCATGCGCGCCAAGGGATGCTGTCCCCTGTTTGTATACCTTCATAGAAACTGATGGCAATAGTGGCTTGTCCTTTTTGTTCGGGTGAAAAGGGGATTAGCCACGGCTTAATATGCGGAAAAAAGAGAGTATCCCAACTGTTGGTTTCGTTGGTGAAATAGTTGACTGCAATGAGGGCGGGGATGAGTTTTTCCATGACACCGCGCGATGAAATCATCGATGCAACGAGCATCATGCAATAAATACACATCAATTCGCGAGGCGACAGCCCAAATCGGTCGTTCAGTCTTTCAAGCAACCGATTCCCTAATACCAGAAAGAAGAATAACCCAATAACTGCAGGTGGCAGTTGTAAAAACCCGATTTGGATGTAGGTAATTACTAATTCGGCGTAAGAGACGATGCAACATATAGCAATAACGAAACAGGTGCCGAGCAGGAAGGAACGTCCTGAAAGACGATTTTCATTTTTAGGAAGCAATATTGCACTGTCCTGTATGAAATTTGATAGAGTTTATCACGATGTCCTGAATTTGTCAAATTCAACTTAACAAACTTGCTGCGTCATAATAGACTACAATACTCGTATATTTAAGGAAAAATGTCATAAGTTTATTTTTTTGTAACCGTTCTGTACATAAGAACGTTACTCAAAACATGAGTAATTCTGTTTCTTTATGGACTGAAGCAATGCGGAATGGATCACTTCAATCCTTTGCTAAAATTAATCCCCTTGTTGGGTTACCTCCCAAGACTTTGCGTTTGTATAGCGTATTAGGGGTTATTAAAAAAGAATATTGTTCTGGTGAAGAACCGGGGTGGTTTCGCGTACCAGAATCCGACCAGCGTCTTAAGAATATTGGGTTTTCTAAACGGGGTCTTCGGAGCGCGTTGCAAGAGCTGGTCCAGGTGGATTTGTTGCAAATCCGCACAAAACAAGGTACACGATTATACTGCCTGAAATAGCATGCAAACGCGCGAATCCGCTTTAAAAATCCCGCGTCTGATACTGGCCTCTGCATCCCCTCATCGTGCCGCTCTGTTATCACAGATTGGTCTAACGTTTGAGGTACGTCCAAGTGATATTGTGGAACCGCCGCTCAATATGCATGTAGGAGGGGTTTCTGGGGAAACACCGAAGCAAAAACACCCCGATACCGCCAGTCAGGTGACACAAGAACTCGCCTTGCTTAAGGCAGTTGATGTTGCCCAGCACTTTGATGAGGCTATAATTATCGGTGCGGATACTTTGGTATCGTTGGATGGGAAATTACTTGGTAAACCGGCTGACGATGCAGACGCATTCGAGATGTTGACACACCTGAGTGGCACATGCCACGAGATTGTTACGGGCGTAGCCTTGGTGGACGTGCGGACAGAACGTGAAATTGTTTGGGCAGAAACAACGCAGGTTTACTTCCGGGAGTTGCATAGTACCGAGATAGATGCCTATGTTTCGAGCGGGGAAGCATCAGATAAGGCGGGTGCTTATGGGATTCAAGGACGGGGCGCGGTTTTCGTTCGACGTATCGAGGGATGTTATTTTAGTGCTGTTGGGCTTCCGTTAGCGAGTCTCGTTGAACACCTATCCAATTTTCAATTCCGGGAAAATTAAAATATCCAAAACATATAGTCCGTAATGGAATGTTCTCACTGCGAAGCAGGATTTGAGAATGCATGTTAATTGTCAATTGTCCGCTGTTTAATTGCAAGGTAAATTAAAAGAATGTTGGTGCCTAAAAATTACACTCCTACCGAGGGTTACACTGAAGTTGTAACGCCCGGCGAAATGGGCATCACCAAACTCCA
>JAPOOP010000644.1 GCA_026713385.1 Candidatus Poribacteria bacterium
CAAATAAGTGTAGTATTGATCACTGGGTGCAAAAGTAACAACAGATGTTGGGCGGATTATAGTCCCTTCGACACGGCACTCCTCCCAAAGTTCCCGCAGCGCAGCTGTTTCGGGTGTTTCATTCGCTTCGATACGGCCACCCGGAAGGCACCACCACTCCTCTCCTTCGTGACGATGCTTGACCATTAGAATTCTTTTCTGCCTGTGAACGAGACACTGCACACGCGACATTCATCGCTCCTTGATCCAGGACCTTCTGATAACGGAAGAAACCTTTTCAATATACAGGGTCTTGTATCTCTTCGCGTATCTTGTGATAGGATGACTTTCGGGGTTATTCATTCAAACGTTCTCAAGTCTTTAGACAATGACACCTAATATCAACGTGTGTTGTGCGATTTTTCTTGCGCGAAACTATTTTTTACTATATGATAAAAGCTTATAAAATACTGTTTATCTTTTGGAGTGATGCTTGTTGAAAGTATAGCATCTTTGGTTGTTTTTCTCTATCAAAAACTGTGTCTCTACTTTCCGCCACTAAAGGGGCGGAAAGTAGGGCAATGAACAGGACATAAGGAGATAAGAGGTGTACAGAATAAGCGTTATTGTAGTTTTCGCCGTTGCTATGAGCCTTTGCTCTACAGGTGTGTTCGCAGTGGATCTTACAGAAGGGCTCGTCGGTTACTGGCCCCTTGATGGCAATGGAAACGACGAATCCGGCAACGGAAACGATGCCGAATTGGAAAAAGGCGCGAAATGGTCCGACGACGGTTGGGTGAACGGTGCCGTTGAATTTGACGGTGGTGGCGGACACGCCGTTGTTGATAATTCGTTTGAATTGACAACGACCGCAATCACGGTGATCGCCCGAATCAACGGCTGGAAAACGATAGATTGGTCGGGAATTGTCGTCGGTCGAAGTGATCCAGCATCGTGGTGGATGGGGGTCGCCGCGAACAACACCCTAACCTATGTGTGGAACAACAACTCCGATCTGACGTGGAACTGGCAAGGTGCTCCAGAAATCCCAGAAAATAAATGGGCATTGGTTGCAATAGCGATTGAACCTGATAAAGCAACGAGTTACATTTATCACAGAGCGACTGATAAACTCGATTCTGAGGTAAACGACATTCCCCATATCGAACAAACAGTCAAAAACTTAAAGTTCGGATGGGATGAATGCTGTGGTGCCAGATACTTCAAAGGGTTGATCGATGAAGTGATGATCTATGACCGAACTTTGGGTGCCGACGACCTCAAAAGGCTCGCAACCATCGGACTGCCTGTCGAAAGTAAAGGGAAACTCGCTGTCACCTGGGCAACACTGAAACAAAATTAGACGAAATATTGGAAAAAGTACCTTTCAGGCAATATGCCGCTCTCCTTTCACAATACCTCAAACCACAGTGGATACGTGTGACCCTGCTTGCTGTATTCATGTTCAGTGGGATAGGGCTCGCCCTACTCAATCCACAAATCCTCCGCTATTTCATTGACACGGCAAAAGAAGGTGGCGAAACGCGAAACCTGGTCATCGCTGGCTGTGTGTTCTTTGGAATCGGGTTCTTTGGACAAGTGCTGATGTTGGTCAACACTTATTTAGGACAAGACATTGGGTGGCGAGCAACAAACTGGATGCGCGGCGACCTTGCGTATCACTGTCTACAACTCGACATGTCCTTCCACCATGAACACACGCCTGGTGAGATGGTAGAACGCGTTGATGGCGATACCGCAGCACTGTCAAATTTTTTTTCTGAGTTCATCGTTCAGGTAGTAGGGAGCTTGTTGCTGCTCGGTGGTATCCTGATTGTGATCACCCTTGAAGACTGGCGCATCGGTATTGCATTGACCGGTTTCGTGGCGATTTCTATTATAGTCTACAACCTAACCCGGAATATTGCCGTTCCCCTCTACACGGCTGAGCGAGAAGGCTATTCCAGACTGTTCGGGTTTCTCGAAGAACGACTGACAGGTATTGAGGATCTTCGCACAAACGGCGGTATCGGTTATACCATGGATCGGTTCTACGATGTGAATCGGGATGTATACGGTCGGGCTGTCAAAGCACATGTGATGGGAGAAGTACTCCAAACAATCAGCGGTGTCCTTTTCGCATTGGGAGTTGCGCTGACGATGGGGATGGGTATCTACCTGTTTCGGCAAGACGTTTTCACAATTGGGACCGTCTACCTCGTTATCCATTACACGATGATGCTTCGAGGTCCGTTGATTATGATTAGTCGGCAGATTAATGAACTTCAACGGGCAACCGCGGGGTTGCAACGGATTGAAGAACTCTACCGCATCACCTCAAACATTGAAGATGGAACGGAAGTGCTTCCAGCAGCCGACGCGCTCGGCGTTGAATTCAACCATGTCACATTTGGCTACACTGAAGATGAATCGGTACTGAAAGATGTTTCGTTCCAACTGACTCCAGGAAAATCGCTCGGGTTGTTAGGACGGACAGGTAGCGGCAAGACAACAATCACCCGACTCCTGTTTCGATTCTATGAGATTAATAGTGGACAGATTCGCGTCGGCGGCAAACCAATTGAGGCACTTCGCTTGGATGATTTACGGAACCAAATCAGCATGGTTACACAGGATGTGCAACTCTTCAATGCAACCGTGCGTGAGAACTTAACGCTCTTTGATGCCGAAATCCCTGACGATCGGATCCTGTCGGTGATTGAAGAACTCGGATTATCGGAATGGTATCAATCTCTGCCGAACGGACTTGACACATTTCTTGAAGGCACAGGTCTTTCCGCGGGCGAAGCACAACTGCTGGCGTTTGCAAGGGTTTTCCTCAAAGATCCGAGCGTTGTTATTCTCGATGAACCGTCATCGAGGCTTGACCCAGCAACGGAGCAGCGCATCGACACTGCGGTGCAGCGGTTATTGAAGGGACGCACCAGTATCATCATTGCGCATCGGCTTGGAACGGTTCAACAGGTAGACGAAATTATGGTCCTCGCCGATGGGGAAATTCAGGAACACGGCGAACGAAATCAGCTTGTTCAAGATCCTGATTCGGTCTTCTCACAATTGCTAAAAGCAGGGTTAGAGGACTTTGAATAATTGGCTCCGTGCATCGTTCCACTTCGTTTCACGATGGTTTTTGATGTGTTTCAACCGTAAGCCAAACCAACGGGCCGGGCTGGATATACGGAGAGGACACTTCTTCGCAGAACCCACCTGAACGAACCGCAAGGAATAAGAAAAATATGACAACAGGGCAAGCATCGATTCGCCTCATCCGTTACCGTCCGTTCCTTTTTCTCGGCACTATCTTTTTTCGCGGATTAGACGACCTAATGCCGTTCTTTGACGGACTTATTCGGAAGGCATTCTTTGATGCACTTGATCCCGTCACTGGAGGATCGGGGGTAGGATTCAATCCGTGGACATTCGTTGCACTCTTTGTTGTCGCCCACCTTAGCGATCGAGGCGTACTCATCTCTTCAGCGTTCGTATGGGCGCGCTGGCGTTACGCTATTTCAACGCTTCTCCGAAAAAACCTAATGACAGCCATCATGGACATGTCGGCACCCCATAGTGTGTCAACCGCCTCTGGTGAAACGACAAATCGGCTACGGGACGACGTCCAAGCGATCCTGAGTTATCTGGAACAGTATATTCACTTATGGGGCAATCTTATCTTCGCGATCTTGTCAATTATCGTGATGGCTCGAATTGATGTAACCGTAACTATCATCACAGTCATCCCGTCTATCCTGATCATTACAGTCGTCAATGTGTCAAGACGATTCATTCAGAGGTATCGTACAGCACAACGTATCACCACGGAACAGTCGACTAATTTTGTCAACGAATTGTTCCAATCCATCTTGGCAGTGAAAGTTGCACGGACGGAACCGAATGTAATTGCTCATTTTCAGAAACTGAACGATGCACGCCGCAAGGCGACTGTGGTGGACAACCTGTTCAATCAAGTCTTGCGATCCATAAGTTTTAATATCAATACCCTCGCCACCGGCGTGGTTTTGATTCTGATTGCTGAACAGATGAAAGCGGGCGTGTTTTCAGTCGGCGACTTCGCACTTTTTACGACATATATCGGTGAAGTTGCCAGAAGTGGGTCGCTCGTCGGCAGTATAATGGCGCAGCACAAGCGGGCAGAGGTTTCGTACTCCCGTATGGAACAGACCGTTGATGAGATGCCGAGGGAAGATTTAGTAGAACACACACCGGTATATCTGCGAGAACAGCAACCACCGCTCCATATCCCTCAAAGGACCGAGGCAGATCAGCTACATGAACTCACCGTTTCTGGTCTTACCTATCTCTACGATAGCGAGACAGCGGGGATTACTGACATAGATTTGAAAATTCCAGCAGGTTCGTTCACTGTTGTTACGGGACAGATCGGTTCCGGTAAATCGACGCTGGTGCAAACGCTCTTGGGTATCCTGCCCAAACAAGCAGGCGAGGTGCGCTGGAATGGCAAAATTGTTGAGGATCCGAAGTCGTTTTTTGTTCCGCCTCGTTGTGCATATACACCGCAGACCCCGAAACTCTTCAGTGAAAAACTCAGTGACAACATCCTCATGGGGTTGCCGTGGAATTGGGATAACCTGAATCGGGCGATCCGGCTCGGTGTCATGGAGACAGATCTACCGACGCTTGAAGACGGGCTTGATACTATGGTCGGACCGCGTGGGGTCAAGTTGTCCGGTGGGCAAATGCAACGTACAGCGGCGGCACGGATGTTTGCCAGAGACTCGGATCTTCTCGTTTTTGATGATCTTTCTTCCGGGTTGGATGTAGATACGGAGCAGATCTTGTGGGAACGTCTTTTTGAGACCACGCGGGCAACTTGCCTCGTCGTTTCTCACCGCCGCCCCGCGCTGCGTCGGGCAGACCAAATTGTCGTCCTAAAAGACGGGCGCGTTGAGGCAGTCGGAACGCTGGATGAATTGCTTGCCTCCTCTGAGGAAATGCGGAAGTTGTGGGCAAGTGATTGAAGTGGACGCGCTGTGAATACTCCTTGCAAACGGGGAGCTTTTTGTTACTTTCGTTTGATTTTTGTAATGGCACGTGGTATTATTGATAGATAAGAAGTAATCAATGCACGACGCACATCTGAGAAATCTACAGGTCCACCGGACCTCAAACGGACGAGAACCTTTCACCGAATGGTTTGAATCAATTCAAGATACAAAAACACAAACTCGGATTGAGGCTCGACTTAACTCGATGAAATACGGCAATTTTGGGGATTATCAATCTGTTGGCGATGGTGTCTTTGAGTTGCGCCTGCACTTCGGCGCTGGTTATCGTATCTATTTCGGTGTGGTAGATAACACGATTGTCCTTCTACTTTGCGGTGGCGATAAGTCTTCTCAGGCACGGGATATTGTACGCGCAAAGGCCTATTGGTTGGAATACAAGGAGACACGAAAATGAAAGAACTGAGAACATGGACTGAGTACTTAATTGAACGCTTTGCCACTGACAAAGAGGAGGCGATTGGCTTTCTCCACGCGGTCATGGAAGAGTATCAAATCCATGGAAATCCAGCGGCGGTTATAGGGGCACTGGATACCGTTGTAGCATCACGAGGCGGGATTTCCGAACTTGCTAGGAAAACAGACATTGACCCACAAGTTATCTCAGAAACCCTATCAAGCACCGAGGCACCGCGGATTGACGCACTTAGAATTATTCTTAATGCCTTTGGGTGCCAACTTTCAATTGAACCACTAACGGCAGTTAATAGCAGTCTTGAGGATGCCACAACGCCATCGCGAGAGCCCGCCGACATCACCTATGAACTTGATGAACGTCGCGCCTCTGCAGACTAACACATTCCCTCGTAAATTACGACCAACTGAGGATATAACGTGAATTCAAATACCGTTCATACGCTTAACACGGGCACGGAACTGTTCGTTGATGATATGCTGATCGCTTCTAAACGTGGCGTAACGCGCACACTGCATCAATGCGTGAAGCATGACGTTTCTGTCCTTAAACCTGATCCGAATAATTCGTGGGAACACGGAGGACCGGATCAATCCAGACGCGTTCACCTCTACGGCACCACGATGTACGATGCCGCATACGGGAAATATCGTATGTGGTACATGTGCCGCATGGGACCACATTGGCGGTTTGAGGCGAATGAGATTCCAGGGCTTTACGTTCCGCGTCCAGACCGAAACCCGTCAACATATAGGGGACAGACACACGATGCGTACGGGCGGAAATTCGTCGAAAACGACCGTGGTGATCTTACCTGCTACGCCGAAAGTGACGATGGATTAACATGGACGAAACCGAATCTCGGACTCTTTGAATTCAATGGAAACCCAAACAACAATATCGTGTGGGATCTACACGGCGCGTGTGTCTTCCGCGATGACGAGGCATCGGACCCCCAGAAACGGTATAAGATGATCGGTTTTTGCAGACGGTATCGCAACGTGTTTCTGCTCACGTCACCCGATGGTATCCGATGGGACGATTCAGACTACTTGGAACCGGTTGCAGATCGGGACAACGAAGGGGCATTCAATGTAATTTACGATAACAAAAAAGAGATGTTCCGGGCTTACGCACTGATACGCGGGGACGATAAAGACGCACGACGTATGATCGCATATACCCAAAGTCCACGCTTAGAGGGACCGTGGAAACCCCTTGAACCGATGTTCGGTGCAACTGCTGAGGACGATGAAATCGGTGTACAGCGGTATGGCGCGGATCGTGCTGAGATTCACAACATGTCGGGTTTCCTCTATCACAATATCTACATCGGACTCGCTGGGGTGTTGTATGTGACAGGACCCGGGGCAGCGGAGCACGAGATTCCTATTGACGGACCGATTGACGCACAACTCGTTAGTAGCCGAGACGGATTCAATTGGGATTATCCGGATTCGATTCGGACACCCATCATTCCACGCGGCGAAAGCGGTACATTCGACACCGGTATGATTATGGGAACTGCCATAGAGCCGATCATCACTGATGATGAAATTCGCTGGTACTATACGGGGACCGTCCACACCCACGGTGCCCAGATGAAGGATAGACATAAGGAGATTGGGCTTGCGAAGTGGCGATTAGATGGTTTCGTCTCCCTTGATGCTGATGCGGAGGGTGGGGTCATTGAAACCGTCCCGTTGCAGATTCCGGACGGTGGGCTTGAAATCAATGCAGATGCAAGCGGTGGACAAATCGGCGTTGAAGTGCTGACAGCCGATGGACAGGTTCAATCCGGTTTTTCGATTGATGATTGTGTCCAGATAACAGGGGATAACGTCCGACATTCGGTGCAATGGAAATCGGCAACGTTAGCGGATGCAGTGCAACCCTTACGGCTCCGTTTTGTGCTGAACCGAGCAAAACTTTACGCGTTCCGAGTCGGAGTAAACTCATAATCGCGGCATTTGTGAAGTTCTGTAAACTTCAGCACATATTTTTTTCTTCACTCTTCATCATTTATCGCTGGGATAATGAAAGCGAAGCGTCCACCAAGGTCGGCATCATTTTGATCGACTGGGTTGAACAGCCGGGCGCGGTGGCTTAGATCGGCGGCGTCCACGACATTGTTGGATATCAGCTATTATTTTAACGACTTGTCCACATCTGGATCCAGTTCTTTAGCCTTCTCAAAATCCGCTTTTGCCGCTTCCTTTTGCTCCAATGCCTCTTTCGCAAGTCCACGCTCATAGAAGTATTCTGCGTTCTCTGGATCAAGTCGGATCGCGGTATTAAAATCCTCTATCGCGCCTTCAGCGTTACCGAGGGCAGCTTTGGCAACACCGAGATTGCCGTAGGCGGCAGCATTTTCTGGATTCAGTTGTATCGCTTGTGTGCAGTCTCGAACTGTTGCTGTGTATAACACCTCTCCGTCCGCTATATCTCCATGATCCGATTTAGTTTTACCGAGGCGGAACTGTGCATACCCTCGATTGATATATGGATCCGGATTCTCTGGATTGAGTTGTATTGAATGCGTGCAGTCTTCAATCGCTGACACATATAGTTTCTGTGCCGCTGATATATCCCCCTGATCCGCGTTAGTTTCACCAAGCCTAACCTTGGCAATCCCAAGATTATTATACGGATCGGCAAGTTCTGGATTCAGTTTAATGACCCGTGTCCAATCGTCAATAGCGTCTTGGTAGTATTGCTGTGTCTTTGCTATATCGGCTTCTAATTGTGCAAGGCGAAACTTTCCACCTGCGCGATTGTGATATGCAAAGACATCTTCCGGGATGAATTTGATAGCTTGCGTGCTATCCTCAATTCCTGACTCATATAATCGTCTGGTTTTCTCTGTATTCCCTTTTTCAGCCTCAAGATCACCGAGTCTGAATTTTGAAAGTCCTCGATTGTAGTAAGCATCAGCCTGCTCAGGATTTAGTTTGATGACTTTATCGAAGGCAACTATCGCTTCGTCATAGCGACCTTCACTGTAGTTATTTGTTCCCTGAGAGGAGTATACATAGGAGCGAATAGGTCCTCGTTCACGCCACTGTGCCAAGGGTTCAGGGGGACCCGACTCGGCGAGCAGTGCCTTCAGTGTGTTTGAGGGGATGGCGTAACTGTAAGGATCTTCTGTCGCGGAGACTATCCCTATGACCTGTCCCTTACTGTTTATGACAGGCGAACCACTGTTGCCAGGGGAAATTTTAACGTTCATCTGAAGCCATTTATTGCTATCCAAGATGCTATGTAAAGTGCCCCCCGATACCGTATATTTTCCTGTGGGGTATCCGACGACAGAAACAGTCTCGCCACTCTGAAGAGTATCGCTGTCACCAAGTGGAAGCGGCACATCTTTTCCCACAACTTTTAGGATGACAAGGTCATTGTCCATATCGAATGCAGTGACCCCTTCAACAGTCCAGATTGTTTTCTGGTCAGGCGATCTCGCGAAGATGACCCCGGGATATGCGGCAACATGGATGTTGGTTGCAATTTTGTCCTGGTCTACAAAGAAACCGCTGGCAACCCCAAATTCACCCTCCATACGAATTACTGTGAAATCTCTTGTGCTTCCAGATTCTGAGACCCCTTCGGATGTTTCAATAACTTGTTGCGGCGGTCGCGCGCATGAGAACAGAAGGCACAAGGTTACCAAGAAGCCTAATGAAAATTTTATGTGCTGTTTCATAACTGGATACTTTTAGCCTTATTTTTTCATCCTTCAAGACTGACCCTTCGCGGGCTTCTGTTGTGGAGTTCGATCCACTGCGGAGACCCACTGGTATCGGTGGCGTACATGATTTCACTAATAGCGATATCGTCTTTTGTGGCTTTTGGATCGCTCTCTTCTGCGCGAGTTGGTTCCGATGCTCGTGGTTTCAGTTCTTGTGGAACGACAGTCTCAGGGATCAAAGCGTCCGCGATGCCTTGGAGACTGAATGTCAACAGGAGGGTCATAAATATACGAAGGACGAGCCTTTGCGCCATCAAGTTTTTCATGGAAAAATACCCCGTTATATTTCCAAGTTATCGAACTCACGTTATTATAATCTACATCTGTGGTCTCGTCAAGTTTTCTTGTAGGAGGGTGAAATACCGGATTTAGTCTGGGAATAGACTAAATCCGTTCCTTGTATTACATTGCAAAAACACTCCGATTCCCAACCCCTCACGCTGCGTTGTGAAACCGAGATGCGACTGTTCATTTATAGTTGTAAACGGTTTCGCTTTTCTTGGAAAATGTGAATTTTACCGAAAACCGAGGGTTAAATGCTTATAGGAATTCTATTTTCCATTTTTGCTGACCACTGATTGCTGAAAACTGAATGTCTTTGATAGGAATGATAAATAGGTTTGATATCTATCCACAGAATGTGCTATAATACTTAACATATATGAATTTCAAACAGGATTATCAAATGTTTTATCTGTCGTTTACTACAGACTTTGGTCTGCGAATCGACCGAACTGCTCATACATTACATGGAAATTGCTTTCGTGCGCTCGTAGGTTTTGGTGCTATGTTGGTCACTAATTCCATGTATCGTGCAGAGGTGGGCTGATAAGTAGCAGGTAAAACGGTTTCTAAATTACAGAATATGACGCCCATCACTGAGCACCACAAAAACGGATTTCAGTGAGGGTGTTTTCTTTTTAAGTCGCAATGGGATATCAAGTTTGCCGACAAGGAAAACTATAAATAAGGAGAAGAGATGCGGCACAAAATCGTTCTTCTGGCATTCGCGGTGATTATAGCTACGAACATAAATGTTGAAGCCAGCAAAGAAATCAAACCGCTGCTAACCCAAGACACTATCGAAATTGATGGGCATCTCAACGAGGAAGATTGGTCGCGGGCACAGGTCATTGATGACTTTACGCAACAATCACCCGATGAAGGGCAACCGAGTACCGAGCGCACCGAGGTTCGCATGTTGTATAGTGCCGAGAAGCTTTTTATCGGGTTTGAGTGTTACGACTCCGAGCCTGAAAAAGTTGTTGCGAACGAAATGCGGCGTGATGGGCAGCTGTGGCAGAATGACAACGTTTATGTGATGCTTGACACCTACGGTGATAAAAGACAGGGTGTCTTTTTTCGGATGAATGCACTCGGCGCACAGTCAGACACCGCAGTCACAGATGGTGGCGAAAACCTTAACGGGAGTTGGGACTGTATCTGGGAGGCTGCTGGACGGCGGCACGATAAGGGGTGGACAGTTGAGATCGCGATCCCGTTCAATCAGTTACGGTTCAAAAAAGGCGATTCGATGGTCTGGGGTGTGAATTTTGGACGCAATATCGCCCGAAAGAATGAAACGACACAATGGATACAGGTGCCTCGGAGTGAGAGCTGGCCCGGCACCTACCACCCAACGTATCAAGGCAAACTGATTGGGCTACAGGGTATCGCCTCACCATCATATTTTGATGTCAAGCCGTATCTGCTCGGCGGTCTGGCGAGGAATCTCAGCGATGGCGATTGGCAGCGAACCACCGAACAGGACCTCGGGCTTGATATGAAATACGGTGTAACATCGAACCTGACATTAGATATGACGTTGAATACCGATTTCGCACAGGTAGAAGCCGACCAAGAAGAGGTTAACCTCACACGGTTCAGTCTCTTTTTTCCGGAGCGGCGCGAGTTCTTCCTTGAGGGCAGTGGACTGTTCTCGTTTGGGGCGGGGATCGGAGACTTCGGTCCACCACCGCTGTCGGTTTTTTACAGTCGGCGTATCGGCATTGAAGATGAAAAGCGAGTTCGGCTTCTTGGGGGTGGTAAACTGACTGGAAAGGTCGGAGCTTACAGTGTAGGTGCCCTCAACATGACAACCGCCGCCTCAGCGGAATCGCCACTGACGAACTTCTCTGTCCTGAGAATGCAGCGCGATATTCTCAGCGATTCCAGTGTCGGTTTCATTCTCACGAATCGGCAGAGCGACCTCGGCGAGTATCACCGCAACGGCGGCGTAGACCTCTTTTTTAGACCTCATGATCAGTGGCGGATGCGTGCAATGACCGTCGGCAGTTGGTCTCCAGACCCGGACGAACGCGATGTCGCATGGTATCTCTCAAACGACTGGCGCAACGACTATCTTCACGTTAATGCTTCCTATCTCGACATCGGTCCCCAATTTACCAGTAAAATGGGGTTCATGCATCGA
>JAPOOP010000645.1 GCA_026713385.1 Candidatus Poribacteria bacterium
AAAAAATGGAGAACAGAAACCTTATAGGTGTCCGAAGCGGACGCGGATTCACCGAAAACCTGCCCGAAACATTTTAACCATCTACTCGTGCATTTAGATATTGTATCAGAGACGAGTAGATGGTTAACCGTAAGCCTCTATAGGCTTGCACAAGGAGGGCAGTCCAGGAGGTCGTAATTTAAAATATGGAGAACCATCCTTACGCCCCGGCAGAAATAGAACCCTATTGGCAAGCTGAGTGGCAAGAAAAATCAGCATTTAAAATCCCAAACGATATCGAGACACTCAAGACTAAGCCCAAATTTTATGTGCTTGGAATGTTTCCCTATACCTCGGGTGCCGGACTGCACGTCGGGCACGCGAAGAACTATGTACCGTCCGATGTATTTGCTAATTTTCGGAGGATGCAGGGGTATCACGTCATGCACCCGATGGGATGGGATGCTTTCGGACTTCCGACCGAACGAACAGCCGTGCGTGAAAACGAGCACCCAGCACACATTACAGAACGGAATACAGAAACCTTTCAGCAACAGATGCAACGCATCGGCTTCTCTTACGACTGGTCCCGTAAAATTGATACCTCTGTCCCAGAATATTATAGGTGGACGCAATGGATTTTCCTCCGACTCTATGAAAAAGGTCTGGCATATCTCGCGGATGTCCCCGTCAACTGGTGTCCAGCGTTAGGCACCGTCCTCTCAAACGAAGAAGTAAAGGACGGAAAGTATGTTGAAACGGGAGATCCGGTGGAGCGCCGTCTGATGCGGCAATGGATGCTTAAAATTACTGCCTATGCCGACAGATTGCTGGAAGACTTGGATGTATTGGACTGGCCCGAGGGTCTCAAGGAGATGCAACGGAACTGGATCGGTAAATCGGAAGGCGCAGACATCACTTTCAAGGTTAAGGAGAGTGATAAGACGTTCACCGTCTTCACAACGCGTCCTGACACTCTCTTCGGCGCAACCTATTGTGTATTGGCACCTGAACATCCACTCGTCTCCGAGATAACACACCCTGATGATGCGTCTGCTGTTAATGCTTATGTAAAAGAAGCCATCAACAAATCCGATCTCCAACGGACAGACCTCGCCACAAAGAAAACTGGCGTTTTCACGGGGGCCTACGCGATTAACCCGTGCAACAACGCGCCTATCCCGATCTGGGTTGCAGACTACGTCCTGATGACCTACGGCACGGGTGCCATCATGGCTGTTCCGGGACACGATGAACGCGACCATGAATTCGCGTCAGCTTTCGGTATTCCCATCGTCGAAGTTATTAACGGAGGCGAAAAACCGATAGAAGAAGCACCTTTTGAAGGAGACGGTGTTTGCGTCAATTCCGACTTTCTCAACGGCATGCGCGTTGCTGATGCGAAGGAGAAGATGATCGCATGGCTCGAAAGTGAGGAGAGAGGCACGCCTCAAGTTCAATATCGGTTACGGGATTGGCTCTTCTCGCGGCAACGCTATTGGGGTGAACCCTTCCCACTTGCACATCTTGAGGACGGCACTATTGTTCAACTACCAGACGAGGAATTGCCAATTGAACTACCGCCTATTGATGCTTATAAGCCGACAGAGGATGGCAAACCGCCACTCGCCCGCGCAGACGCAAACTGGTTGAAAGTGACGCTACCCGATGGTCAAACAGCGACCCGAGAAACGAACATCATGCCACAATGGGCAGGCTCTTGCTGGTATTACCTCCGGTTCCTTGACGCACACAATACCGAGGCACCTTTTGATCCTGAACTTGAACGCTACTGGATGCCGGTTGATTCCTACATGGGAGGTGCTGAGCACGCCGTTTTGCATCTGCTCTACGCACGTTTTTGGCATAAGGTGCTCTACGACTGTGGATTGGTCTCTACAAAAGAGCCGTTCCAGGGGCTACTCAACCAAGGGACGATCCTCGCGCAATCTTACCAAGATGCTAAGGGCAAATACTACTATCCGCACGAAGCCGAGGAAAAAGATGGTGAATGCGTTGCGAAAGCCTCCGGTGTGTCCCTCCAAACGCAGATAGAGAAGATGTCCAAATCCCGCTTTAATGTCATCAACTCGGACGATGTAATTGACAATTACGGCGCGGATTCCCTGCGCCTTTACCTACTGTTTATCGGTCCATTCACAGCCAGCACACCGTGGCAGGATGCCGGTGTAGAGGGCGTCTACCGGTTCCTTCAACGCACCTGGAGGCTTGTAATTGACGAAGACAGCGGCGAACTCAGTGAGAAGTTAACCGACGCTGCTGGTACAACGGAATCCGAACTTTGGCGGGAACTTCATAAGACCATCAAGCAGGTAACGGAAGACACGGAATCCATTGACAAAATGAATACGGCGATTAGCCAGATGATGATTTTCGTTAACACTGCTACGCAAGCGAAGTCGTTACCCAAGGAGATTTTGAAAATTTTCCTGCATCTGCTCTCCCCTTATGCACCGCATATCGCGCAGGAATTGTGGCATCGTCTCGGCGAAACTGGGTTCATCGCGCTTTCACAGTGGCCCACACACGATGAGGCTGTACTCACAAGTGCCACTGTAACCATTATTGCCCAAGTCAATGGAAAACTCCGCAACCGGCTTGAACTTCCTGCCGATGCGACCGAGAAAGAGATCGAGGAAGCCGCACTCACAGATGAGCGGGTTCAGCGGTTCATCGAAGGAAAACCGATTCGGAAGGTCATCGTCGTGTCGAAACGTAATCTTATCAATATAGTTGTTTAATAATTATCAACAGGAATGGTTTTGGGCTGTCGACTTTTGGCTTTCAGTTAAGAGGTGTTTTTGCGGGGATGTTTCCCTCGTTTAATAAAGGTTCCTCTTGGCACTGACTGCTGATGGAAACCGATAGCTAACGGCTACTAAAAAATATGACAGAAGATTTAGAATTTGAAGAAACCAATGGAAATGTTTCACTCGTGCCATTGGGAGGTTTAGGCGAATTTGGGCTTAATATGATGGTGTATGAGACCGAAAATGACATTATCGTCATTGATACCGGTTTCATGCTACCGAATGCAGACATGCCCGGTGTCGATCTGATTTTTCCAGACATCCACTATCTGGTTGAACGGAAAGAGAAGGTTCGCGGTATCCTACTAACCCACGGACATGAGGATCATATTGGTGCCTTATTCTACGTTCTACGGCAGTTAGACGTACCGGTTTACGGCACGCAACTGACGCTTGCGATTGCGAGTGGGAGATTACGCGAGTACAATGTCCTCGGCAAGGCACAACTCAATACGGTTGCCCCCGGCGATACGGTCGAATTGGGTGATTTTTCTGCCGAATTCATCCATGTTACACACAGTATCCCAGATACCGTAGCAATTGCCTTACGCACACCCGTCGGTATTATCGTCCATACAGGCGATTTCAAGTTCGATATGACCCCTATTGATGGCAAAATGAGTGATATACAGACGCTCGCGCGTTTGGGTTCAGAGGGTGTCCACTTGCTCGTTTCCGACAGTACAAACGCAGAGCGGCCCGGACAGACCCCTTCTGAACGAAGCATCTATGGGACGATAGACAATATCTTTCAGAAAGCGGATCAGAAGTTGTTCCTCTGCACCTTCTCTTCGAGTCTGCACCGGATCCAGCAATTCATTGAATTGGCAAATGTACACCGGCGGCTTGTCGCTGTCACCGGACGTTCTCTCCTCAACAATGTACGCACCGCTTCTGAACTCGGTTACCTCAACCTGAACCCGGATTATCTCATTGACGCTCGGGATGCGTCCATGTTCAAACCGCACGAGGTTGTGATTTTGTGTACCGGCAGCCAAGGTGAACCCCGCTCTGCCTTGTCACTGATGGCACTTGACAATCACCCGTTTCTAAAGGTAGAACGTGGCGATACCGTCGTTATGTCCGCAAGAATCATCCCCGGCAACGAAAAGGCTATCGGAAACGTCGTCAACCATTTGCTCAGACGTGGCGCGAAAATACACCATGAACGCAATGCAAATGTTCATGTATCAGGTCATGGGTCAAGCGAGGATCTGAAGTTGATGCTCAATCTTTTACAGCCTAAGTTTTTCATGCCTGTGCACGGTGAATATCAAAATCTAATGCGGCATGCCGAACTCGCCGAGTCTGTAGGTATACAGAGTGACAACGTAAAAGTCGCTGAAGATGGCGAACTCATTCGGCTTACTTCGGAGACGTGCGAGATATTCGGACGCGAGGGACGTTCTGGACGCGTCCTCGTTGACGGTAAGCCAGAATTTGAACTTGAAGATATCGTCCTACGCGACCGTATTCAACTTTCCGAAGATGGCATCGTTGTTCCGGTTATTGTCCTGCACAGCGATACAGGCGCGGACATAAGCACCACAGACAACAAAAGCAACTTGGAAAATATGCTTAATGGAATTGAAGATGTTAGTGGAATTGTGCAGACGGATATCCCATCCGAAACGGGATTGAACGCTGGGCAGATAGAAATCATCTCGCGTGGGTTTGTCTATATGGACAAATCGGAAGAACTCATGGAAGAAGCGAAAGAAATTACCCGAAGCGTCATTGAGAACCTGAGCGATGAACAAAAACAGGAAACGGAGACAGTCCAAGACGAGATCCGAGGCGCGCTCCGCCGGTTTTTCTCGAAACAGACGCAACGGTCACCGCTCATCTTCCCAGTTGTTATGCGGGTTTAATAATGGCTGTCGGCTTTCAGTCATCGGTTGTCAGTGTTCATCGACAACAGTTTGTGTCCTCGTGAGGACTGAAACTGTCGATAACAGTCCCTGATAGCCGACTGCTGACCGCTGACGGCTATAAAAAAGAAAGGAACAGATTAAATTGAAATCATTTGCATTTATGGTGGCGATTGCCGTCTTGATAATAGGCTTTTCTGCCTGTGATCGAGTGTCGAAAATTGTCCAACCTACCACTCCAGATACAGAAGATAAGCGTCAAGAAATTTCCATCGGGGTCGTTTTGCCTTTGACAGGACACTTGGCTGCTACGGGACAACTCATGAAGCAAGGTTTTGCGCTGGCACTCGATGAGATTAACAACGCACAACTCAGCAATACAACATTCACGTTCATTATTGAGGACGATACAAGCACTCCGGAGGGGGCGGTTGCTGCTTTCAATAAGTTGATTCATCAAGAGGGTATGTCTGTTATTCTCGGTCCCGCTACCTCAAGTGCGACGCGGGCGGCTTTTCCCATCGCGCAAGAAAATGAGATTGTCGCAATAAGCCCAACAGCCGGGGCTCGCGGACTCGGTGCAATCGGTGATTTCGTTTTTCGTGTTCCCCTTGCGACAGATGTTTCGGCTCTTAAAGGCGTTGAGATCACATATACAAAACTCGGATATCAACGGGTCGCTACGCTCTATGACGACACCGATCTTTTCTCCACCGATCGAGACAAAGCATTGCGGGAGGCGTTCACGGCGAACGGTATTGAGGTACTAACGACGGAAGTTTTCCAAAGCGGTGAGACAGACTTCTCGGCACAATTGGCTCGGATACAGGTATTGAATCCTGACGTTATTTTTGTCTCAGCGTTGCCCCCCGAAAAACCGGGAATCCTGATTCAAGCACATCAACTCGGCATATCGGCCACTTTTATCGTGAGTTCCTTAACCGATGTTGAAGTTGAAGCCGCAGGTGCTGCTGCGGAAGGGGCAATCACTTTTACAGGGTGGTTCCCTACAGATGATACACCAGGAAACCCAGCCTTCGTTCAGAATTATAGTGAGAAGTTTGGCATGGCTCCAAACGCTTTTGCCGCGGTCTCGTATGCTTCTGTCTATATTTTAGCGGAGGCAATTACAAATGCCCAGTCCGCCGATTCCACAGCGGTTCGAGACGCGTTGGCGAATATCAGGGACCTTGACACAGTCTTTGGCAAGTTCTCTTTTAATGCTGACGGCGACGCTGTTTATGACCCGAGAGCACTCATCGTCAAAAATGGGATGTTTCAACCCTTTGAGTAACCTTGTCAGAGACATTCAGTTCACTCTCGTTTGGTGAGGTCTCATCCCCGGTCCGGTAAGTGCGGTTTCCTAACCGCACCGGATCGGCAAAAAAAGACGTGAACCCTGATAATTTCTTAAAATCGAATGCCACTGGTAACCTTATTTGATTACCTACCAGATAAATGGTTGTCGGTATAACGAAGTATATAGATCTCCATCTGCCATAACTCTAACCAACAGAAATATCACAATGATAACGAAAAGCAACTTCAAAAACTTACTCAAAATGTTAGGTTTCACAGAGGAAGGGAGCATCTTCCAAAAATCAATTGGTGAAGCCGA
>JAPOOP010000647.1 GCA_026713385.1 Candidatus Poribacteria bacterium
AAACGCGGGTGGATCTCTGTGCATTTATGGCTACTGGGAACCAATACGGGCGCGCCATCCCCCGGTCCAATATCGTTGAGTGCCATGAGGACGTTAATCTGCCCTACCATCCATTCGCCGGTGTTTTCTTGACGGAATGTCAGGTAACTCAGTGGGACATGTCCACCACAGTGGATATGAATGAAACCGCCGGGACCGCGGACGTTTAGGAAATTCTCGTGGATAGAAAGTCCGTTGACTTCGTGGACGTATTTCCGTACCAGACCGATCCATGATGGATGGTCGATGAGTTTCTGAAAAACGTCTCCACCCTCAATGATATTCTGGAAATTCACACCGTTCTCGATGTTGTAGGTATGCGTTTCGATGTTCCCGATCCAGCGTGGAATCCGTCTGTCCTCGGTTTCATCCTCCCACGGTTTTTCAACGTACTCCCAATGCGCATCGATCCACTCGTTCATTGCATCGAGATCGGTTTTCGAGATTGCGTTCTCTAAAATTAGATAGCCTTGTAGGTCGAACAGGTAATCTTGTAGATTTTGCTCCATGTTTCGTCTCCTTAGTCAGTAGATGCAGTTTCATAAAGGTAAAATTCAATACGGTCAGATGAAGATTAATTTATTAATTTGGTAATGCCATGGTTTCCACATCCGGTGCGGGAACCACCCCAGCAAAAACACCGCACCTACCGTGCCTGGGGAAATATAGAATTACCGAATTATTTAGACTTCATTCAGTCCACTCATAGAATAATGCCGCACCTACAGATACGCCTCCAATTCCATTTCGGTTGGTGTCGGCGTGGAGATACCTCCTTCAGGGACTTCCATCTTTGCTGTCCAGACAATCCCGTTGAGAATTAACTTACGGAATTGATCATTCCCCCAATTCTGATGGTAATGTCCACCGGTACATCCGAACCCACGCCCTCCATCTGGACGTTCGACACACCACCCCAAGTGCTGTGGTTCGCCCTTTGCGACCGAAGCACGGACTTGTGGATTCCCGCTGTATGGTCCATCGGGTCTTTTGAGCGTTGATGCAGGTGCAATCGCACTCAACACAGGTGTCACACCCCGCATATTTTCACGAAACCGCATGTGATAATACCACTCATCTTTCAATGAAAATGGTTCCATTCCACGTGTTATCGGGTGTTCAGAAAATTCAGTAAACGTTGCTATCCAATAAGGATTCACCGAAATGCCTGGTTCAAAGTAACCACCGATCCAGTCTAAGAAACAATCACCCGGCTTGCCCTTCGGCACCTCGACTGCAAAGTGTAACATTGCGAGTCCTATGCCCTGTGCCATCAGTTCACTGATCTGATCAAGATGCGGGATGCTAAGATGCCCAGCACCACCGCCTGAATAAACAATAATAGCATCTGTATCGGTGAAAATCGCTGGATCTTCGGGCCACCCCTGAGAGACCTCTGCCGCTACGCCGTCGACATTTTTGTTTAACTGCTCGGCAAGAAAGGCACATCCGGCGGGATGCTCATGCGCGCCACTGCCACGACTTCCACTTCCTGCTACCAAAACAATTCGAGATTTCTTTGCCATATTTTTTCGATCCTCCGTTGGGAATATCTATCAGTTTAGCACACCCTATGCCTTAAGGTCCCCTGGATCTCGGCAGCAATGTTTCGTATTCAAAATGGATTCCAGACAGGAAAACTTAATAGCCGTGCAGAATTACCCAAATCATCAATCTTCGGGCAGGAGACCCATCCTTTAGGTTGGGGAGGAATGCCCACTCCTGTAGTAAAAGTTGAGGCGTGTTAGCACTTTAAAATCAGACCGCTTCGCCCCTGTGGTTAATCGTTTGTTTCCCATACTGTATATTGAAAACAAACCCTTTGCGTTAACGCCAGCAAGTCGTGTTAAACCGTATTTGACATGCTTAATCAATGTATTTTTGACTAAGCCTTGACCTAATACAGTGCCGCCCACCCGTGAGCGTTTACCCCCCTTCGCTTCCTGTTGCCTATGCAACTCTCTTCGCTTTATCGGTATCGGTGAGACACACATTAAGTCCGTGTTATCAGGGACAGCCGAACCACCAACCGTGTGATACGCCAAGCACCAGGAATCTACGCAATGTGCGTCAAAAGTTTCTGACATCTTGTCTGACGACTTCTTGAGTCCTAAGCTATCGCGTATCTCTTTGGTTTCCCACCCTTGAAGTGTTAGCAACTGCCACTGCTTTCGGATTTCGGTATAAAACCACTGCTTACCGACTTCAAGTGGACTAAAAGAGGTATTCCATTTCTTAGCACGTTCTATTGTTCGTGCCTTAATATCTTCAACACATACGTGTGTGAGTGGATACAACTTTGAAAGCCAATCAAGTATACGAAGTTTCCAATCCCACCTTGCACGCGTGCCTACGGGGATACGCTCTCTATTCGCAAGACGGTTGGTTCTATTCTTGCGATTAGGACATTTACGAGAGCGTCTACTCCTACGCAACTCTCGACGTTTTTCAACTTTCTTACCGACACCCCTATGAGCATCGGCTTGCACATTCAAATAGGTATGAGATTCTGATTTGACGGTAAAGCCTTCCTTCTTACTACCGGGGTCTACACCTACGACTATATCTTGTGTGTATGCGTCTTCGATAGCATAGTTAAGCCGGATACAGAATATACCATTAGACCAATAGGGCGTGGCGAAACCTTTCTTAATCAGCACACCCGCCTTGTTAGCACGCGTAGGCATCAACTTCTGACCTGTTTGACTCGTCACCGGAACAAACATAGTTTGTAATCTCCCTTACGGGTTGTATATTGCCCCTTACAGATCACAATATCTTAGAGTGAGTCAGACGAGGGGAGTATCCGAAACATTGTTTAGGCTGCCACGCCCAGATACTGCGATATTTTACTGTAGAAAATAGTTTAACTTGTGGAGTGAACGTTTGGCATACGCTTCGCACAAGCCCCATGCTTTAGCTTGGGGTTATTGACTCTAAAACTACAGATATGCCTCCAATTCTGCCTCAGTCGGGGTTGGCGTAGAGATACCCCCTTCAGGAATTTCTACCTTTGCTGTCCATGCGATCGCGTTGAGAATGAATTTACGGAGGTCGTCATCCGCCCAATTCCGATGGAGATGTCCGCCGGTAAATCCGAATCCACGTCCGCCATCGGGACGTTCCACACACCATCCCAAGTGCTGCGGCTCACCGTTTGCGACCGATGCACGCACATGCGGATTCCCGCTATGTGGTCCGTCGGGTCGCTCAAGTGTCGAAGCAGGTGCGATGGCACTCAACACAGGTGTCACACCCTGCATATTTTCACGAAACCGCATGTGGTAATACCACTCGTCTTCCAATGAAAACGGCTCTATTCCGCGTGTTGTGGGGTGTTCAGGAAATCCGGTAAACGTTGCTGTCCAATACGGATTGACCGAAAGGTGGGTCTCAAAGTAGCCGCCGATCCACTCCAAGAAGCGATCTCCGGGTTCCCCCTTCGGCACTTCCACAGCATAGTGTAACATCCCAAGTCCGATACCCTGTTCCACCAGTCCAGAGATCTGTTCAAGGTGTGGAATGCTAAGATGCCCAGCACCACCGTCCGAGTAAACAATAATGGCATCTGTATCGGTGAAAGTCGCTGGATCTACGGGCCATCCCTGCGAGACCACGACTTCCACGCTGTTCACAGCCTTGTTCAACTGATCCGCGAGATAGGCACACCCCGCGGGATGCTCATGCGCTCCACCGCCATGACTCGCACTTCCTGCCACCATAACAATTCGAGATTTTTCTGACATATTCTGAACGCCTCCATTGGAAATATCTATCAGTTTAGCACATCATCAGACTTTTTGGCAAACCCTTTTGGTGAATGGCTATCAGTAGGCAGAGGAATAGCAGTCA
>JAPOOP010000655.1 GCA_026713385.1 Candidatus Poribacteria bacterium
ACATCTGCAAGAATGGCTGAAAACTCGCCGTTATAGTTGAAACGGACAATGCAGTGTCCGTCGTCCGGTTTCGCGAGGACCTCTGCTGTTAGGGCACTGTTGCCGAAGGCAACCTGTGTGCCGATTTGGAGGTTCCGCCGCGGCTTGGCAAGCACTTCCCATGTGTCAGGCTCTTTTTCACGGATGAGAAGGAGTTCTATCTTTCCGCCAGTGCCGCTTTTGCTACCGATTAACCGTGCCGGAATTACCTTCGTGTCGTTCAGAACTAACAACGCATCGTCGGGTAGGTATTTCCCAATCTCTGAAAACTGAGTATGGTGGATAGCACAAGTGTCGCGATCGACTACCAAGAGTCGAGACGCATCACGCCGTTGAAGTGGGCTTTGCGCGATCCGGTCAGGCGGTAGATGGTAGTCGAAATCTGTGAGTTTCATATTTCTAACTATGGGTTCCTGAGCATCGTTCCACTCCGTTGAAAAAGCCATCAGTAGTCAGCAACAAACAGGTACTAACTTCGACAGGTACCTCTTTACTGAAGGCTGGCAGTTGAAAGCTGACTGCCATTAGTAGAACAGCGATGTTTGGGACCCTACAGAATAGTTGAAGTACTCATGGGCGGCATCGGTCGCGATGCGTCCGCCGGGTGTTAGCATCAAAAATCCCTCTTTAATGTAGTAAGGTTCGTAAACCTCGGCAATAGTGCGTTCATCCTCACTCAGGGCGACAGCGAGTGCCTTGACGCCCGCACGTCCATTGAATTTTTCAATGAGCGTCTGAAAATAGGCGTAGTCTTGTTTGTTTAATCCGCGTTCATCAATGTCAAAGAATTTGAGCGCATCTTCCACAACCTCAAGCGAGAGAGAGCCGTCTGCTTCAACTTGGGCATAGTCCCTAACGTTAGCGAGCAATTTGTTTGCGATTCGCATCGTGCCACGCGAGCGGCAAGCTAATGTGTATTCTGCATCTTCGTCGATATTAATGTTGAGTTTTGCACTGTTAATGCGAATAGCCTGTTGGATGTCTTTTGCTTCGTAGTAGTCGAGATGGATACGGATGCCGAACCTGTCGCGAAAAGGACCGGAAAGTAAACCTTCACGTGTTGTCGCACCAACGAGTGTGAATTGTTTAAGAGGCATTTGTACGATGTCCGATGCCGGACCTTGACCAATGGCTATGTCCAGTTGATAATCCTCCATCGCTGGGTAGAGCAATTCTTGAACATACCCTTTCATACGGTGAATTTCATCAATAAACAGAATATCGCCCTGTTCAAGATTCATCAAGGTTGAGGCGAGGTCGAGTTTCTCCATGACGGGACCGATCGCCTGTTTATAGTTGCTCTGAATTTCATTGGCGATAATCCTTGCAAGCGTGGTCTTCCCAAGCCCCGGTGGACCAACAAGCAGCACATGTTCAAGCGCATCCCCGCGCTTTTTGGCGGCTTCAATATGGATACGGAGTTGTTCTTTCGCTTTTTCCTGTCCAATGAATTCGCTCAGCGTTTCCGGACGGAGGCTATATCCAATTCCGTCGTCTTCTTCTGCCAAATCTTGCATCCGGTCGAAATCTGGTTTTTCGTGATTATCCATTTTTGGGTCCTAACACGGGAGTTTCAATATAAGTAACAATCGGTTTTCAACAAAGAGGACCTGAAGATCGTAAAATAACCGTCCCTGTTACAAAGTCTACTGACGGTTTCCGACGGTCTCCGATGGAAACTGACAGCCATTAAAAAACTAATTTCGGATATATCGGAGTGCTTGCGCGATAAGGTTCTCTCGTTGTGCAGATTCACCCAGAACTTGTTGCGCCTTGTCGACAGCTTGTTCTGCTTCAAGTTCCGATGCCCCGAGGTTGACGAGGATTTTAATTGCCTCTGCATCTGGGGTTCCAGTGGGTTTTCCGAGATCGACATCACCTTCGAGTTTCAATTTCATGATGTTCTTTTTGAGTTTGGTAATGATGACTTGGGCGATGTCTTTGCTTAAGCGTGGAACCCGCATGAGGGTTGTTGCATCTCCGCGATGGACAGCGCTCTGGAATTGTGAAGGTGATAGTCTCGCAACGATGTTTTGCGCGAGTGCTGGTCCTACACCGGAGACGGTCAGCGCCAATTCAAAAACTTTGAGTGCATCCTTTGAAGTGAACCCGTAGAGCGTAATTTTGTTTTCGCGGTTTTGATTATAGTATGTATAAAGAGTAACAGTATCACCTGTAGGTGGTAAGTCCGTTACAGTTCTTGATGGCACGTTGATAGCATACCCAATGCCGTTGACATCTACAGTAACCTGTGTTGTTTCTTTATCTACGAGAACCCCTTTGATATAAGAAATCATATTTTAATTTTTCCTTGCGGAGGAACAACAGCATCTCAACTTTTACGTCTGCTCCTCAAATCCGCCTGCGCCTGCTTCGCAGTGAGAATGCAGGCTACAGGTTTGGGATCTAACATTTCCTCTTTGCTGATTGCTGACGACTGACGGCTGACAGCCATATTTTAATTTTCCCTTTGCATATATTTTCCACGGAGTTGAAGGACTTTGTAGGAGCGGGCATGGCATAGCGCGAGCGCAAGGGCATCTGCTGCGTGATCAGGGCGAGGTAGTTCTTTGAGTTTAAGCAGGGCTTGTGTCATCTTTTGCATCTGAGATTTGGTGGCTTTTCCGTAACCAACAACTGCCTGTTTGATTTGGGTCGGTGTATACACAGTAACAGAGCAGTCCGCATTCGCTGCTGCAAGTTTCACGATACCTTTAACTTCACCTACAACGAACGCACTGCTTACATTTTTGCTAAAGAAAATATCCTCAAGCACTATACTCTCGATAGCGAATTTGGCAATCAAATCGGTTACAGCGTTGTAAATTTGTTTCAACCGTATCTCTGGTGCTGTTTTGGGACTGGTTTTGATGTTTCCGAAACCTCGCGAAATGAAACGATTGGCGTGAGCTTCAACCACGCCGTATCCAGTATTCGCAATGCCCGGATCAATGCCAAGAATTATCAATTTTTGTTTTTCGCGTTGTAGGGCGAAGCTTGCAAGCCCATATTCAAAGGCGCACACCGAAATTTGCTCGATGTGCCTGCTCGAATGGACTGGAGAGTCGCGAGTTATGTGCGGCAGTTAAGCTGCAGCTTCTAAGAGATTATCGGGGATATCGAAATTGGCGTAGACTTTTTGTACATCATCGAGTTCGTCGAGGGCATCCATAAGACGAAGCATCCGTTCCGCTTCTTTTCCATCAAGTTTCACGGTGTTTTGCGGGATCATACTAATTTCAGCGAGTTGAATTTCAGCGGATGTTTCTTGAACTGCAGTTAAGACGCTATCGAACATGTCGAAGGGTGTAACAATTTCCATACCTGTTTCGGATGCGGTTACATCTTCAGCACCGGCTTCAGCCGCGATCAGGAACAGTTCTTCTTCATCAATGCTGTCTGGTGTAACAACAATCAAACCACACTTGTCGAAACCCCATGCGACACATCCCCGCTCTCCGATTCTTCCTTCATGTTTGCTGAAAGCGTGTCGAATGTCTGCGACCGCCCGATTGCGGTTGTCGGTCAAGACTTCTATCATGATTGCGACACCCCCGGGTCCGTAACCTTCATAAAGGATTTCCTCGTAGGTTTCACCCTCCAATTCACCGGTGCCTCGAAGGACGGCTTTCTCAATGTTATCGTTAGGGACGTTGCTTGATTTTGCTGCTGCAATTGCGGTGCGGAGCCTTGGATTCATGTCCACATCCCCGCCACC
>JAPOOP010000446.1 GCA_026713385.1 Candidatus Poribacteria bacterium
CCCATGTGAATCGGTGATGTTCCGACAAAAGTGTGGATACGGGCACGTGGTGCGTCCTCAATAGCTTTCCATGCGGCAGTAATGTCCTTCTCCACAACGCGAGAGAGTGCACAAATCTCCGGTCCTTCAACTTCGTTGGCTATTCGTTTGACAGCCTCGAAATCTCCCGGCGACGAAATTGGGAATCCGGCTTCAATGATATCAACATTTAATTTGGCAAGGTGCTTGGCAATCTCCAGTTTTTCCTCAATACCGAGTGCTGCGCCGGGGGTCTGTTCAGCATCGCGGAGCGTTGTATCGAAAATATAGACTTTCTGCGGGTTATTTTGAAAATCGTCCAAGGCTTTGTTCCTCCAAATTTTAATCAGTGGCGGATAAAGTTTGTAAGTCGCGAGAGAAGTCTGATGCTGCTAAAAGGTTATTGCCAAATTTAAAAGCATCAGACGACATAACTCACACCGCCAACTTCATCGAAACTCAATCATTAAAAAGTTACATTTCACGTCCAACAGCGACAGCAATCGGTTTCAGTTCTCGCATCAGTGTCTCGAATTGATCTGGGAACAGCGACTGCGCGCCATCTCCCGTCATCGAATGATCTGGATCGTGATGTACTTCAAGTATCAATCCATCAGCCCCAGCCGCCACAGATGCCTTTGTCATATCACATACGAGACTCCGGATACCCGTCCCGTGGCTCGGATCAACAATAATAGGCAGATGGCTTAATTCGTGAATAACAGGCACAGCATTCAAATCAAGTGTGTTACGGGTATGCGTTTCAAAGGTACGAATACCGCGCTCGCAGAGAATGACATCGGGGTTTCCTTCTGCCAGGATATACTCGGCGGCAAGGAGCCATTCCTCAATCGTCGCGGACATTCCGCGCTTGAGGATCACAGGTTTCTTTGCCCGTCCGACTTCACGCAACAGATAGTAATTTGTCATGTTCCGTGTGCCGAGTTGGAACATATCTGTGTATTCACCAACGAGTTCGACTTCGTGCGGGGTCATAACCTCGGTGACGATGCCGAGTCCGGTTTCGGTTTTTGCCGCTTCCAGCATTTTGAGAGCCTCTTCACCGTAACCTTGGAAACTATAAGGTCCTGTTCTGGGTTTAAAGGCACCCCCTCTGATGAAACTGGCACCAGCATTCTGAACCTGCTGAGCAATGGTTACGATCTGTTCCGTGCTTTCTACTGCGCACGGACCGGCAATGACGGGCAACTGTCGTCCACCAATCTTTGTGCCGTTGACTGCAATAACCGTCGGTTCATTCCGAAACTCACGGCTTGCCAATTTGAATGGTGCCGTAATTGGCATCGTTCGATCGACACCAGACATTGACTCTATCGGAATATCACCAAGCAATGTTTTATCTCCTATGACACCGATGACAGTGTGTCTCTCGCCGACTGAAACTTGGGCTTTCAATCCTGCCCCTTCGATCCGTTTTACAACAGCATCGACATCTGCTTGTGTTGCATCGGTCTTGGTAACGATTACCATGCTTTTCAACTACCTCCGCCTTCTTAATAGCAAGTTTTCGGTTTGCAAACTACACAGCCTTCTCAATAGCAAGTTTTCGGTTTGCAAGCTGCACAGAAAAGCTCTGTCTGTCGCAAATCAAATTCGGTTAAAAAAAATACCCAACATTGAATTTTTTTCAACGCCGGGTGGTGATAATCGAATCGGTTAATTTTTGTAATATGGGCATCGCCTACGAACCTTCACCACCTGTCGTTACTGTACAAATAAAAGTACAGGTACAGATATAATCCAAAAAATCCTTCAAACAAGCCGTTGCTTGTAAGAAGCGTAAAAAGAGACCCTGCGTAGGAGGAAGCGTTCCGTAAAGAGACTGGAACAACCCGGACCTGAGGTATCTGTGCTGTGGCAGTATTACGTTGAAGCATTCGCATCATCAAGTTCCTAAAAAAAGTCCCGACCCTAATGTTCTGGAAGCAAATTCCGCTATTAAAGCGGATATCCGTATTATTATAGCGTAAGACGTTATTTCTGAAAAAGCGTTTAAAATTTTTGAAAGGAATAGCGTTTCAAAAAGGGTACGCCGTAATTCCCTGTAAAAAAACTAACTCTATTATATAATAACACACTTTTTTATGCAAGTCAAATTCTTTTTCTTCCAACCGCAGGTGCGAAGCCGTTTTTCAGCCAATAAAATGGCGTTGACTCCTAAATTAAGGTGTGATAAGATACGGAAAGAGAACACTACGGAGAAAACTATGCCGAAACCAGAACATTTCACACCGATTACTGTTGGGATTATGGGCGGTTCCGCATCTGGAAAAACGACGTTCGCGAGTGCCTTGGCAGAACAACTCACCGAATTCTCACCTGTCGTGCTAAATCAGGACTCCTATTTTCGCGACTGGTCGGAATACTCGGAAGCGGAACGGGAACGTGTCATCACAGCGAACCACCCAGATGCCGTTCTATGGGACGCTCTCATTGCAGACATCAAGAAACTCCGCGATGGTGATGCGATCGTCAAACCTACCCCCGGCACGCGTGCCGCGCAACGCGACAAGGAAAAAACGAGCGTGCAACCGAGCAAAGTTGTTATTGTAGAAGGACATCTCATCTTCTGGAGTGGAGATTTACGAGACCTGATGGACATCAAACTGTTTCTTGATGTAGACGCGCATGAACGCGTCTTGCGTCGGATGCTCCGTGACGTTGCACAACGCGGTGGTGATCTGGAGTGGGCTATCAACTGGTATCGGCGCGATGTCCTTCCTAACTTCCCGGTTTATACCGAACCCTGCAAGCAGTATGCAGATCTGATTATCCCATTCCAAGATGAAAACCCAGTTGCATTGCACACGCTTGTTGCCAGTATCCGTGCTCGAATCACGGAAAATGGATCGGCTTAGCAGTTAACAGTCGCGGAAGCCCCTTCTATCTCTACGCTTTCTATCTGTCAAAGCCATTTTGACATCACGTCCTGCCACAGTGGCAAGAGTTGTGCCATTTTGGCGAACCTGTTTTTCTATCCTATTCTATCAACGCTACCACATTTTCCGCAGGAATGCGTCCGGTTCGCGGCTCCTGACCTGCTATAATACCTTCCTCTGTAGGTGCGAGTTTCACTCGCGACCTCCGAATACCGTCTCAATACAGGTCCCAACGCTGGCCACACGTTTACGAACAGTTTTCTCACGATGCGTAATTTTAAATAAAAAGCAGTTTTGGCACGGAATTTGCTTATTATACAAACAGAGAGGCAAACACCTTCGGGTCGCCTCAGAAGAGATTGGCATAAAACTTGCTCCTAACATCTACAGAAACAAATTTCAAAAGGAGAAAAAAATGACTTACTTAACGACACGCAGACCGATGAGAAATCTGTTCAGCCTCCACAACGAGATGGGACGCATTTTTGGAGATCTTTTTGCCCCCCACAAAGGCGGAACGGATACGGAAGAAACCTCTTGGATACCCACGGTAGACATCTCTGAAACGGAAAACGGATATGAAATCCGAGCCGAGCTTCCGGGTGTCTCCGAAAACGATGTCAATGTCTCCGTAACCGATAACGTCCTCACCGTCAAAGGTGAGAAACGGCAGGAAGAGGAAACGGAAGGCAAGGATTACCACCGTGTGGAAAGACGGTATGGCAGTTTCCAAAGGAGTTTCACACTACCGAGGTACATCGAAACCGATGCCATCAAGGCAGGATTCAAGGACGGGGTCTTGACGCTCGGAATTCCGAAAGTGGAAGCGGAGAAGCCGACTGAAATCTCGATCAAAGTAAACTCTTAATCCCACAAGTCGGGTGGCTTCGCGGACCTAACAAGTCAGCGAGGCTACCCTGAGTATACAAGCAACACCACATTATAGGAGAATGAAAATGACGTATTTGACTTTACGTAGACCGGCAGGAAATTTATTCAAATTCTACAGCCCGTTTTTTCCCCCACAGCACACAAGGAGCGATGCGGATGGACACAACTGGGCACCCTCGGTTGACATTTCGGAAACAGATAACAACTTTGAAGTCCGCGCTGAACTACCCGGAGTTGCAAAGGACGATCTACATGTCTCCGTCAAAGATAACCTCTTGACGCTCAGCGGAGAAAAACGGCAGGAGAAAGTGGACGATACGCAAAACTACCGACGAGTCGAACGACGCTATGGGAGCTTCCAACGGAGTTTCACGCTTCCACCGGAAGTGGAGACAGACGACATCAAAGCCGAATTCGGCGACGGTGTGCTGACACTCTCCATTCCGAAGCCGGAAGCCGTAAAACCAACCGAGGTTCCGATCACAACCGTATCCTAATCCGTTTACCATAGCACAAAATAAGAAGGCTGGCGCGTGAATGTGCCAGCCTTCTCTTTTGTCTACCATACGCGTGCTACGCCTCTCCTTTGTCTTTCAAGACACCAATATAGAAAAGCGCAGCAAGGATCGCACCGACGCACGGTCCTACAAAATAGAGCCAGATGTCTGTATAATTGCCGCTAACAATGGCAGGTCCCAACGTCCGCGCGGGGTTGAGCGAAGCCCGTGTCAGTGGACCGCCCATGACGATGCAAAACATCAACGCCAATCCGATAGCAAGCCCTGCGAAGTTCCCTGCTTTCCCGCTCACAGCAGTATTAAAAATAGTATTGACGAGGAAGAAGGTGAGTATGATTTCGATGATAAGTCCTTGCGTTGCAGTAACCGTGAAGGCTCCACCATTAGCCTCTGTGGTTAAAATCGTCACACCCAGATCACTGGGATCCGGTAGCACGACGTTAAGCAGAACCGCCGCCAAAATTCCGCCAAGAAACTGCACAATCCAATAACCGACAGCTACAACGAATTCGATTTCGCCTGCTATCAAGAATCCCAACGTCACAGCCGGATTGATATGTGTGCCGGAGATATGTCCGTAGGCATAAATAAACGCTATAACAACAAAACCGTGAGCGAATGCTGCCCCTATTAAACCGCCAGCACCTATCGCCACTGCACCGGCACCGATAAAGATCAGCGCGAAGGTGCCGACAAACTCGGCAACTAAGTTTTTCGTATCCATGAACCTACTTTTGCTTTTAAAATAGAACAACGAAATGAGTGTTATTTTATCCAGGACATCACTCTCAAACCCTCACGAAAAAAGTATAGCAAAATCTCAATTTTGAAACAACAATGTGGATATTTAGCTGTCAGTTTTCATTGGGAATACCGCGAGCACATTTCGCTCCTACAAGTACGCTATTCCGAAGTCTCTATCGGCAATCCCTCCGAGAGCAACTTATAAATCCCATAGGTACCGACAGCAATCAGAACAATCCCGACAGTCGCTAAGCCGCGCCGCACCCAAATCGGTTGTAAAAAGATCGGCAAATTGACGATGAACCAACGGGGTTGTAAAAGTTTTGACATAGCAATGCCAAAATACAATGCTCCATAAGCGATAAGACCGATGTCGCTCGCCAATTCCTGCTTCCGAGGCGTGACGGGCAGTTTGAACGGATTCAGGAGGTAATCGCCAGAGAAGATTAGGGCGATTCCTACAACCAAAAAGGTGGAGAGAATTGCAGCCGAATACCCTGAACCTCGGAGTGTTATCAACAAACCGATACTGAAACACCCCAACACGAGGCTCATCACCCCTTGCATAATTTGATAGCTTCTATTACGTGAGACCATATTTTGAATTTACTTTGCAGATAAGGCTAGGGATTTAGGGCTTTAACGCTTTTTACTTTCAAGTTGAAGAAACACCGGACTTAGTCTGTGGAAAGACTGTACGGACATTTTGACCCGAGTGCGGAATGGACGTATTTATCAGGTAATTTACGGGGCAGAAGAGCCAAGCCGAATGCGCGGGTCAACCAGTGTATAGCTGATGTCGGTGAGTAATAAACCGACAATATACAGTACAGAACCAATATAAACCATACTTCGCACAATAGCGAAATCCTGTGCATGGATGGCTTCTATCGTAAAACCGCCAAGCCCCGGAATAGCGAAAAACGCTTCCATCACCAAACTTCCCATAAAGAGTAATGGAATTACCAAGACCACATTCGTCAGAATCGGAATCATCGCGTTCTTCAGGATGTGTTTAAAGAGAACCACCGCTTCACTCAACCCTTTTGCCCGTGCTGTACGTACATAGTCCTGATTGACCTCTTCAAGAAATATCGTTCGGTAAAAACGGATACCGGTGCCAACACCACCAATAATGCCGATAACCACTGGCAGAATAACGAACTTCAGCATGTCTACACCAGAATCATATCCAGAGATTGGGAAGAGCCGCAATATTTTTCCGAACACCCATTGCCCACCAATAATATAGAAAAGCATTGAAACAGACATGAGGATAACCGCAAGGATTGTTCCCCAGAAATCGACGTATGTTGCACGGTAGTAAGCAACAATCATTGAAACGGTGATATTTACCAGAACGCCAACCAGAAAGGTCGGGAGTGCAATCGCGAGACTCGCCCACATTCGTTGAGAAATCTGTGCTGTGATATCAATGTTGTTGGAATCCGATGTCCCAAAATCAAAGAAAAAGAGTTTAACCGATTTCTGGAAGAAAATAGTTTGTGTGAAAGACTCGGTTCCAGATACTTTGGTATTAAACCAGAGAGGCAGGTGATAACCGTTTTGCTTCTTCCAATTGTCAACATCTGACTGCGTAATATTCTTCTCACCAAGAATCCGTTGTGCCATCTGGTCAGGGGAACTGATGACAAAAAAGAGTAGAAATACAGTGATGTTCACCCCGATCAAGATTGGGATTGCATAAAGGGTCCTTCGGATAATATAAGTGATCATTAAAACAAATTGCCTCGTTGAAAATAATGAAATTGGCAGTCCTGCCAGCAAAAAAGAACGTAGTTAGGAAGCTCCGCGTTCCCGTTTCCAAATTGTGATCACAGCCGGAATAGTGCCTAAAATGAGAAGGGCGATACATACCCATAGGGGCCAGACAACCGGTTGATTCCACGCCTGCCGATTTTCTGTCCGCTGACCGGTATCAATGCGAAGATATTTGAGCGATCCATATCCCAAGGAACTCGGTTTGCTGTTTTTCACCCACTGATGCGATAAACCGAAAGTAACAGGATGGTAGGTGAAGACCCACGGCACATCTCGTTGAAGCAGATGGTTCATCTCGCGAATTATCGCCAACCGTTCCGGCGAGTTCTCCATATTTTTCATCTGCTCAAAGAGCTTATTATATTCTGCATTATCGTAGTTGGCAGCATTTTCACCCTCGTGCAGGACTTTACTATTTGGACCGTAGAGGAGGAACAAAAAATTTTCCGCATCAGGATAGTCGGCATGCCAGCCCCATGAGATGATTTGGAAGTTACCGTTCTTCACTTTGTCGCGAAATCGGTTGTAATCAGTCGTGCGCGCGTCCATTGTGATGCCGAGTTGCTCCAATTTATTCCGCAACCATGTTAAAATTGGTGTAGCCCCTGCCGAGTTCCAAGCATTATCAAAAGAGACGATAAGAGGGTTTCCCTTACTATCTTGACCGCCCGGGTAGCCTGCCTCTGCAAGCAACCGCCGCGCTTCTTCAACGGACTTGCGCACCGGACGTTGCTTCACAGCATCCCAATTGTAGACATAAGAGTTCATACCGATCTCACCCGCTTGATAGCCGAAGATACCGGGCGGAACGGGACTATGTGAACTGACACCGCGTCCATTGATAAAAATTTCGATAAACTCCTCATAATCTAAAACAATCGAAATTGCCTGCCGAAGTTTCCGTTTCTCTACCGAGTATCCACCGACAGTATCGTCCAGCATATTAAAAGCGAGATATCTTGTGGTTGGTTCGACACTGGTACGCAGCACGATACCTTGCGCTCTCATTGCCCCACTTGTCCCCGGATCACCTGTATCGTTGAACGTAACCGCACTATCAAACGTATCCGAAGAGAGTCCAGAAGTATCATAATAACCTTGTAAAAACTTATTCCAGCGGGGAATGTATTCCTTCTCTAATTTGTAGACAACTCTTGGAATAAAAGGAACAATTTCCCACGCGTCGTCCAAAAGCCCAACTTCTCTATCACCGGGTTCCCCACTTGACGGATAACGCGCCACCCGAAAATTCTCATTCTTGACCAGAATTATCTCCTTGTGAGCGAGGAGGGTTTCTATTCGATAGGCACCCGTCCCTACAGGAAACCTATCAATCGTAATGTTCCGTTCTGCGACAGCAGGTTGACTGTAAAAATCAATTGCCTCTTGAGGCATTGGTGAAAAGAACGGCATCGCTAACCAATAAACAAACTGCGGATACTTCGTCTTGAGGACAATCCGATAGGTGTACCGATCCACGACTTCGACACCCGGAAAAGGAGCATCCTTCTGTTCGTTAGCAATAGCGGCTGAATACGCTTCCATGCCGAGGATATAATCCTTCAGTGTGCTGAGAATAGGGCAGGAAACGCTCGGATCCGCCATCCGTTTAATCTGATAGACATAATCCACAGCAATGAGCTCACGCGTGCCCGCCATTGAGAAATCTTTAATCTCATCAAAGCCCTTGACATCTGATTTCGTTAAATTACGGTAACGCCACTCTCCGTCTTCAGTCTTCGCAAAACACGGATGTTGCTGATACATAATCCCTGGACGGATGCGGACTTCATAAACGGCACGCGCCACCGATTCCGCAGGTGCATTTGACGGTAACTCCTGTCCATTGGCATCGAAGTAGTGAGGTTGTGGGACCCCTTCTGCGGTCAACGGGACCAGTTCGTAGGGTCTTTTCAAGTAATGATATTGTAAGGGAGGCTCATAAATCTGCTGAATGAACTTATATTCGTCCGAACTGTAGGAGATCGCTGGATCGAAGTGCTTCGGCTCTTCGCTAAACGTGCTGTAGTAAATCTCTTGATCGTGTTCAGATTTCGGATATGGATTATTTGGCACACCACAACTGACAAAAAAAAGAACCAGTGTTAAGAGCACATAATATCGGAAACCTGAAAGTTTTAACAATTTCATTCGCGTCATTCTTCACCTACGATATTTAGGCATTCAATCAAAATTTGAAGCGGCTACAAAATCCTCGAACCTTCTGGAGCATTTCCAGCGAAAAGCGGAAATCAAAATGAATATAAAACTGTTAGCGACAGCAAGGGACCGAATTTAAAGGCATCCCTCTCTTCATACACACCACCCAATAAAGTGCTGGTATCATCATAAAGTGTTTCTTGGCTCAAAGGCAGCATCAACGCCACAGACAAGGGGATATTATAAGGCGTTACAAGCGACGCGCCCACGGACGCCATGCTGAAACGGAGTCCACTATTGATGTCCAGTTCCCCCGCCCAATACGCGTAGGACTGATAGAAGCCGAGGTAGCCTGCCTGTAACGAAAGCCAGTCACTAAAATGATAATTCAGACCGGCTGTGTAGGTCAGTTCCTTGGAACCGCGATAAGTTTTGCTGTTTTCATAGAACGGCAACTTCCCACGGACACTGGCATTTACTCCCAACCCTTTATAGAGAGGAAGGCTGTAATGCAGGTCTGCCATCGGATTAAAGGTGCCGGTGCCGAATTGTATATGGAGATGTTCAAGTCCAGCATCCCCTAACTTCCACGGATCTTCTTCAGTTTTGCCAAATGGAATAGTGGTCCCGATGCGCCCCATTAAGAAATCGCTTTCCTTAAAGAGGCTTACAGTACGGTATCCCAGAAAAATATCGGCATCAGTGAGTCCGGTGTAGGTCTCATTTCGATGATGATTGTTGCGATTACGCACAATCGTTTCACGTTCTGCTCGCGAGACTAACTCAATTTCCTCAATAGTTGCTTCTTGGACTTTGGTCTCATAGGGTACATTTACTTCAAGCATCCATTGAGAACCGAATTGATACTTCAAGCCAATATCAACGCGAAAAATGTTCAGTTTAACATGGTGTCGATGGAGTGGGACATCTATCACCTCTCCACCTGGAGAGATCCCTTTTGTTTCGAGGTGTCCTCCCTGTGCATCAAACCACCGCATCATACTCACAGTACTTTGAAATCGCTTCATCTCTTCTGAAGTCAAACTGACTTCACCAATCCCGCCACGTGGAATTGCGGGATTGCTTCACGCACCTCAGCTCTCTTGGGAAAAACCGAGTGGGAAAAACATGAGTTGAAAGCAGAGCATTAATAAGAAAATTCGAGCCATCATAGGGGATTTCCATCCATTTCTAAGTTGAGCCACTCCATTTCAGCATCCGAAAGTTCAAGTCGCATTGCGCCGAGTGAGGAATCCATCTCCGTTAAGGTAGCCGGTCCGACGATTGGAAAAACAGGAAATGGAATATTCAAGCAGTATGCGAGCGAGACCTGAATTGCAGAATAGCCATATTTTTCGCCCAATTTCTTTGCTCGTGCGAGTCTTTCAAAATTGCCATCATTGTAATAGACGCGCACCATATCTCCGTTTTCGCGGTTCTCCGGTGTAAACGCGCCACTAAAGAAACCTCGGGCTTGTGAGGACCAGGGCATCAGCGGGAACTGACTCTCTTTATGCCATTCACGAGCGGCATCGTCGAGGCAGACACAACCGCCCCACATCGGTTCCATCGGCACAGCGAGACTAATGTTATTGCTACAAGAGACGAAGCCTGCCAACCCATTTTCGGCGGCGTAGGTGTTGGCATCAATGATACGTTGAGGTTGCCAGTTAGAGGCGGCAGCTGCTCGGATGCGTCCTGCGCCGATCTCGTCGTTCAGGTAGTCAATAATCGTTTTAACGGGAATCACGGGGTCGTCGCGATGGAGCATGTAAAGGTCGATATGATCCGTGCGGAGCCGGATGAGACTCTCATCAAGATCGCTTTTGAGTTCTTCGGGGGAGAGGCGTGGACGTGGCACTTTTCCTTGTGGATGTCCGCCCTTGTCAATGAGAAAAACTTCGTCTCGGTTCCCGCGTTGCCGCATCCAGAGACCGATGAGCATTTCACTATCACCACCGCCATAACCGTGTGCTGTGTCAAGGGCATTTCCACCGGCTTCAAAGAAGGCATCGAGCATTTCGGTACTATAGTCGAATTTTACAGGTGAAAACATCATGGTACCCAGAATCAGATGTGAGATGTCTTTGTTGACTCCGGGAATTTTTATGTGTTTCATTACAAACGGTTTCCTTTTTTGTCTGGGCATACAAGTCGCGCCCTTTGTCGTTACAAAGTGTAGGGAAATTATAACAGATTTCCAATCTAAAATCCAGCGGAAATGTATTATAGTAAAGCCCGAAAATATCTGCACACCCCCGGTAGGTGCGGTTTCTAACCGCACCGAATCTGGTGTAAAAGTAATTACGGATTCTACTATAATCAAGGGAGGTTCATAAGAGGCGAAGTTGGAGCCTCATCAGCGGAGGAATAGCAATTAGGAATAGCGATTAACGGTTGAGTTGGGATTCAGCAAGATGGCGAGCATGGGGAAATCCACAGGGAAATCCGAAGAAAAGGAAGTGTCGCGATCAGGAGATCGCTCCTACAGAGGCGGTAGGTTTTTCACAATCTCCACCGTCTTCAGACTTACATAGATGACGCGTCCGATCAAATCCACGATATACCGCGGCTGATCCGTGCGGTTCGGGTCGTTCACAATCCCACTCCGTTTGTCCGTCTTGACACGATACTGATCCACCACCCACTCCAACGCAGAGCGGTTGCCTAACCGATACTCATAAGTCTCGGCAGGGATACCGTCCAGCGTCAAGTAGTCGTTGTATTTTAACTGCGTCTTGTCTTTCGACAATCTCATCTTCTTGACGCACCAATCAACTCTCATCCCCGGCGTTTCCATCTCTTGCAGCCCATCATATTTCGGAGCGGATTCATAGGTGACGTGGAGGTCTGCTAATTGCGCGCCTGAGTTGGCAAATCCCCAGAAATCTTCGGAAAAGGGAATATGTGGGAGGTCGCGCTTGAGGTTCGCCTGATACTTTTCACGATAGACGGGATGGTGCAAGAGACCGTAGTTATAGTGGAAGATGTCCCATTTGGTGATGGTGTCGTCGTTGTAGTGGGTTCGGAATTCCGCTAACGCCCAATCGGTGATGTTCTCTTGACGGTTAGTGCCATCTTCATCGTAGGTATAGAAAGGGAAGCATCGCGAATCCCCAGTGAGATGGAGATCTGGAATCACATCCACCATCAACGATTGAAAAGGTTTGTTACTTCCAACACCACTGACACAGATCACCCGATTCTCAATCTCCGCCTCAACCTTGGGAAAAGTGATAGGAAACACAGACATTCGGTGGTTTAGCGTACTGTCGAAACACAGATTCATTTTTGTGAACGGTCGCCAGAGGGACATCCGAAGCTTTGATTCTGGGCGTTCGACAAGTCGTCCCTGCTGCAATTTCAACTTTAATCCTGAACTCCACTTAATTTTGCTGTCATCATATTCCACAAAATCATCAACATTTCTTGAACTCTGTGGCATACTCCGCCATTTAAGCACGTGTGTGTTATAAAAATCACTCATTCGCTTTACGTTTTGGATCAGTGTGTCTTTTTGAAAATTATAGAGCCATGCATCTCTACTTGTTTGGAAACCAACACCGAATGTGTGGAAAATCACATTAGTTCCGCTTCCTTTCTGTGCCTTCGCTTCCTTCGTTCCCATTGGAATAAAGGTATCAAACTCGGCGTGGAGTCCTTCCGTCAGCCATGTATATCGGCTGTCAGGTGTAATCCGCTGCCAATCAACATTTTGGTAGTGTTCTTTTGAATTGAGATAGTGATACTTATCTTCCTTCCGCCAAAACTCATCGGCGCGCGCATAGAAGATTTCAGGTGGTTTCAAATCTGTCTTGATAGCATCCCTCTTGATGAAAAAATTGATGCTTACCCCGACCTGAATTCCGAAGACATTGTGTGTTGTTCCAGACAACTTGGGGTTCTGACGGACGTTACCACCGAGATCCAGAATGTAAATCGCGTCAAAATCCTGCGCGAGGTGCTTCCGCATTCCATCAAAAGCGATGCCATCCAAAAAGCCGTTGTTCGTTACAAAGGCGACAACCCCTTCAGTCCCAATCCGCTTCGATGCCCACAGAATCGCCTTCACATACGGATCCGAGAGCGCGTTCTTATTCGTCGCCGCTGAATCCTGTGAATACGTCTCCTTCACAAACCTGTCTACCGCCTTATACTTCCGATTTTTGTTGTTGTCGTTCTCGTTGACCTGTCCGACGTTATAGGGCGGGTTACCGATAATGACGAACATATCCGCCGCCTTCTGTCTTTCCACACGTTCCGTATTTTCCTGCGTGAAAATAATATGCTGCTGCTGTCCTTCAAACAGTTCAAACGTATCCGCAAGCGCGATTCCATCAAAGGGTCGATATGTTCCTATGCGCTGGAAGAACTCATGCTCAATGTTCAGACTGGCGATGTAGTAGGGCAGGAGCATCACCTCGTTGCAGTGGAGTTCATGGTGGTATTTTTCTTCCAGCGTCGCGCCTCGAATGTCCTGCATCAGTCGGACGATGAAGTTGCCCGTACCGACAAACGGATCGATAATATGAACGCCGGTATCCGACAAAGATCTATTGAATTCGCTTTTAAGGATATGTTCAACGCTGTTAACCATGAAATCGACGATCGGTTGCGGTGTGTAGACGATGCCGTGTGTGTCCGCAACCTCTACGGAGAAGCCTTGAAAGAACTGCTCGTAGACGGTGTTGAGGAAGTGCTGTTTTTGTGAGAAGTCCTTGCAGAGCGTGGAAGCGTTCTCGATAGCGGTATAGAACGGGTTCAGCGGTTTGAGAAACTCGTCGCGACTAAAGGCGTTCCGAATGAGTATCTCGATGACGTTTTCGATCTCGCGTGCGATGATATTCCGGCGGGTGAAGTCCGGGTTGTCGAAGACGGTACGGAAGATCCGTTCTGTCAGCAGGTGTTGGATGAGCATCTCTTCAACGGCAGCCGTGGAGAGGTTTGGGTTGATTGCGGCACGGCACTGTTGGTAGAAATCCGTGAAAGCGGCAATAAATTGCGGATTCGTTTCGTGCTGCTCGGTTATGAGTTCTGCTGCCTTTCTGCCGAGTGCGGGTACCATCTCTTTAAATTCTGCGACAGCAGTGTGCCAATTTTCAAGCGCAGCGGGAGGGGCGGCGAAAAGGTGTCGGAGTGCCACAATCAGGCGCGTCGGTTCGGTGATGTCTACATCAAAGACCTGTTCTCCATTCTGATAGAGGATACCGCGCTGTGGGTTCTGGAAGAGGATGTTGTCGAATGGATAGCCTGCGTCGCGTTTCTCCTGCACGGCTCTGTGGAGATCGTCGTCCATGTCCTTGGCTTCCCAATACGCGAAGGGGATTCGGTATGCGTCGAGGATCACACCGTCGAGGACGATGCGGTTGCCTGTAATAGTGCGCATCGGGTATTGCGGGACGAGGGTGGCATCCGCCTGTTTTGCGCAGGCATCAAGTAAGAAAGCGAATGGATTGCTGACGGCACCTTCGTGTGTGATGTCGTGCCGGTCGTATTGCTGCAGCGTGGCGTAGTAGTCTCGGATTGCTTTGTGGTTGGGTTTGAGGTTGAGTTGCGGCATGTGGGTATAATAGCAGGCGTTGCGGTATGCGTCAAGGGAATTTGGCAGATGGAGACCAATATGGGCAGGCACAAGACCTGACCCTACAATGGGAATCAAAGAGCAGGCTCGTAGGTTGGGTAGAGCGAAGCGAAACCCAACGCATTCGCAGCCAACGGTCAATAAACGTCGGGATTCGGAGTGTTTTTGCTTGGGGGTCTTTGCTTGGGTGTTTCCTTGTGGATTTCCCCCTCCTACAAGAAAAGGACTTACGCATGTCGCTCTTTTGTAGCATAGACTGTTAGTCTGTGCCTGGAACCAGATGTGTTTTTTACAGGTGCCTTCATCTCACAACGCTGGCTATGATCAAAATTGCGTAAGTCCTGAAGAAAAGGAAATTTCCCAATAATATGTTTGACACCAATCAGGTAAATCGCATAAAATTCCAGTTACCAGAAACCAGAAACCAGAAATCGGAGGGAAACCGATGAAAATCACAGGTTTTGAATACCGAACTATCTCCATCCCGTTTATTCCGGCAATACAGGAGCATTCGGGCATGGATTACCCGAC
>JAPOOP010000637.1 GCA_026713385.1 Candidatus Poribacteria bacterium
GATAATTGCATATCCGATACCACATTTCAACTCGCGCGTGACAGGCGCGCTTTTTCTAAAGGAAGGAAATTCTAACTATGGCAGTTACATTTCACCACGTCCACGTCCGGTGTGAGGACCTGGATGGCGCAATTCGTTACTACGAAGAGATGTTTGATGGAAAGATCACCGAAAAGGTTGAGGTACGCGGGTTACCGATCGTACGAATGGAAATCGGTGGCGCACCGATCTTCCTCTCACCTAAGTTTGGGGACATGGACGTTGAAGACACCAGCGGGAATCCACGTTGGGGTGTCTATCAACTCGCCTTTACTGTAGAGGATTTGGACGCTGAGGTTGCGAAGCTTCAAGCGAAGGGCGCGGAACTCGAAGATCTGAAACCCAATGGACTCATGATGGCGTTTTTCAAAGGACCCGACAACGTTCAAATTGAACTCATTGAGGCTTAATCGTTCGTGGAAATCGTTACCTCGCACCGTTCGTAAATAGTACTTGCGTCTAATTTTCTCAAAATAGAAAACGGACCTAACAAGATGTTGTCATCTACGCATCGCCCTGACTGAACGCTTAGCGAGGGGATGGAAGTATGAAATTTAGCGAACTCTTCCATACGATTCAGGGAGAAGGGCAACTGATCGGTGTCCCTTCTGTTTTCTTCCGAACGAGTTATTGCAATCTGAGATGTGTTTGGTGTGATACACCTTACACATCTTGGACGCCTGAAAATCGGGACATCTCTGTCGCTGAAAGCGTTGCCGCGATCTCGCAATACGGTTGTAAACACGTTGTTATCACCGGTGGAGAGCCGTTTATTCAGCCAAAGGAGTTGATGGTACTCTGTGAGGAATTGGATAAGCGGGGACACCACATCACGATTGAAACGAACGCTACACTCTTCGCCGCGGTCGCCGCGCATCTCATTTCCATGAGTCCCAAGTTGCGTAACTCTAATCCTCCAACAGACAACCGATTCTTCAAACGGCACGAGCGTGGACGCATTCGCCCCGACGTTATCCGCAAGTTTTTAGATAAATATCCGTGCCAAGTGAAGTTTGTCGTGGATACACCTGAAGATTTAGCGGAGATCCAAGCGTTACAGGCAGAGATTGATATTCCTGCCGAGACAATCCTCTTGATGCCACAGGGGACAACACCCACCGTGCTGCAACAGAAACAGGAATGGTTGGTGGATCTCTGCAAAGAGAACGGCTATCGCTATTCACCTCGTGTACACGTGGATATATGGGGCGATAAACGAGGCGTCTAATTTCCTATTTATTACTATTCCTCTGTACGAGGGATCTCTGAATCCCGATGCTTACTGACTGCTGATGGCTATTCCGCTGATCGCCAATGAGGAACGGAAATGAATTATGATATTCTACTAAAAGGTGGCACTGTCATTGATGCAGCGCAGAACTTGAATGCGGTCCGCGATGTTGCAATCACTGGTGGGGTCATCGCGGCGATTGAACCGGATATTCCTGAAGGTGCCGCGACGCAGACCATCAATGTTAAAGATAAATTCGTGACACCCGGACTTGTTGATATCCATACGCATGTCTATTACGGTGTAACGACATGGGGCATCAGAGCCGATGGGGTTTGCCCAACAGCCGGAACCACTACTGTTGTTGATGCCGGCAGCCCAAGTTGGGTGACGTTTCCAGGTTTCCGTGAATTCATTGCCGAACCCGCGCAGACGCACATTCTCACCTATATCCACATTTCTGGGATTGGGCTTGTCTATGGTCCTGTCGGTGAAATGCACGATATGGCTTATGCCGATCCGGGACGTGTTGCGGAGACTTTACAAGCACATCGCGATATAACCGTCGGGGTCAAGGTGCGTCAAGGAAAAATGCAGGTTGGCGATAACGGCGTTGAACCGTTGAGACTTGCCATCGAAGCCGCCGAACGCTCAGAGACACCCGTCATGTGCCATATCGGTGCCGGCGTGCCGCTCCCTGATATATTGCGGTTACTTCGCCCGGGCGATGTAATTACCCACTGCTTCCAAGGCAATGGTGATAATATTATTGACGAGAAGGGGCGCGTAATTCCTGAAGCGTGGAAGGCACGCGAAGATGGCATTATCTTTGATGTCGGGCACGGTGCCGGGAGTTTCCGTTATGAGATCGCACAACGCGCCATGGAACAGGGCTTCATCTCCGATGTTATCAGTACCGATCTCCACACGGGTAACATCAACGGACCCGTCTATGATTTACCGACGGTTTTGTCGAAGTTGATGCACTTGGGACTCTCACTTGAGGAAGTGATTGAAAAGGCGACTATTAGCGCGGCGAAGGCTATCCGACATGAGGAACAACTCGGTCATCTGAAAGTTGGAACCGTCGCAGATGTGGCTGTCTTTGAAGTACTGGACGGTGAATTTGAATTCTTTGACACACACGACACAAAATTTATCGGGAATAAAAAATTAAAAGCGACATTGACAATACGCGAAGGAAAAGTTTAAAAAAATACAAACATGGCGAGTACAAACAAAAAACTAAGCGGCTGTTATAGGAGAGTTCTGACTTTTGTATTGGCGGTTGTAGCAGTCAGTATAATCGCAGGTGGCGTGATTTACCACCGAGTCGGCGGTCCTGAAGGCGCACACTATTGGATGGCAGAACGTGCCCTGAACGGGGTAGAGAAACACCTTAAGTCGAAGAATCGTCCTGACGGTATCTCGGAGGATCAGGTAATTGCGGTCTTTGCAAACGTACGTGAGGCAGCCAAGAAACGGAAAGTGAACCTGACATCACTTTACAGGGTGCTGAAATTGTATCAGACCGAGTTTCATACCACGAAACCATCGACCCCAGAGACACAAGCTTTCCTTATTGAACTTGAGAGAACAATTCTTAAGGATGCAGTTAAAGAGTGATGTTTGAACGACATCATCCTCCGCACTGGTTACCGATTATTGATTGCTGACCGCTTATGAACCTCGATTGGTAATCATCTCTCGGATTTGAGTTGTGTAAACGTCGTCGCTCAGATCCGTATGAATCAGTTGCCTGAGTGCGCTTTGGTATCTCGCCTTCGGATCACCCCATGCCTTGAGGAGCGTTCTACTTTCGGGGACTTCCGGTTGTGCGACAGCCCGTATGAGTTGGTGAATAACCGAGAGGTAAAAGAGGAGATGGTGGCTGTCAACACGTGCCGCGATCTCCGCAGGTGAACAGGTTTCACGGTGGGTGGTAACCCACTCCGCGTAAGCGTCGACCAACTCTCGATTCAACAGCGAGACGAAGTTCGCGCCTTCTTGGTTTGCCCCAATACTATTGAAAAATTGGACCAACCGCCGTTCCTGCCAATCCCAACCTACACTCGAAAAGTCGATTAAAAAAGAGGTTTCATCGGAAATCACAATATTGCGACTCTGATAGTCGAGGCTATCAAGGGTAGGGGGAGCCGTTCGGAGTCGGTTGGCAAGGGCAGCCCATGTCGTATCAAGAGGTTCCGTTTGCGATGAGGTCATGGAGCCACCGAGATAACCAAGCGTTTTTTTTCCCTGTTCAAGTAGATGTTGCAGGGTGATGTCCAAGTCAAAACGGAAGATGTACGGCGTGAGAAGTTCCGTGTTTTCTGCGAAAACGGTTTCAACCCGACAGAGTTCCATAAGTGTTGTCCGCAGAATAGGTTTGAGCGTCGGCGTAGGTCTGCTTTGTGCCATGGCATCGAGTGTCAATTCGCCGCACCATTCCAACAATAGCGTATGGGAGTCTTCCGATTTCCAAATAATTTTCGGAACGCGACATCCATTGTGGTGTAATATTGAGAGGATAGTAGATTCAATCTCACAGGGTGTGTAGCCTGCTTTAACAACGGACGTAGTGATGTCGTGCTGTTTGAGCAGATAGTTCACGGAACCGAGTTTTAGACGGCAGACGTTGTGTTTTTGTTGATTGCCGTGCTGAATCGGTTCGAGCTTCAGGACATCTACCTCTGTTTTGAAGTGTGCCGCGATCTGTTCAACAAGATGTTTCACCGGTGTCCCTCCTGCTGTTTTATACCACAGAATCCGTCCAGATTCTACAATTTTCTTGACATCCGTTAGGACGCGTGTTATAAAAACTTGAATTTCAATCGTTTCTGTGTTAAAATATTTACATCAATTCTGATGAAAAACATTCATCAGGGGTTACACAATCAATACTGGATACGACACACCTCTCGATTTGCACAGCGGGTTCTCTCATGTTGAGAGTCTGATGCAGATATGAAAGAGGTGGACGCGAAAACCCAGTGGGGGCGATGATGCCCCTGCAAACTTAGGAGGTTTTTTTTGGCAGTTACAATGAAAGAGCTCCTTGAATGTGGAGTTCACTTTGGACATCAAACCCGTCGTTGGAATCCGAAGATGGCAGAGTACATCTTCGCCGAACGAAACGGGATTTATATTATTGATTTGCAAAAGACGCTACTGATGCTCGAAACCGCCATCGATTTCGTTGAAAATATCGCGGCGAAGGGGGGTGGCGTGTTATTTGTCGGCACCAAACGGCAATCCCAAGAAGCCGTGCGAGGCGAGGCAGTTCGATGTGGGATGTTCCATGTAAATCATCGGTGGCTCGGTGGTATGCTGACGAATTTCCAAACCATCCGTCGGAGCATCAACCGGTTGGATAAACTGGATGCTGATGAAACCAACGGGATTTTTGATCAGATGCCCAAAAAAGAGGTAATGCGTTTGCGGCGTGAAAAGGGGAAACTGGACAACAACCTTAGCGGGATCAGAGAAATGAAAACGCTCCCTGAGGTTGTTATTGTTACCGACACGCGGAAAGAGCATACAGCTATCGCAGAGGCAAATAAGTTGGGAATTCCGATCATTGCTATTGTGGATACTAACTGCGACCCAGATCCGATCGATTTGCCGGTTCCGGGTAACGATGATGCTATCCGTTCGATACGTCTCATCTGTGCTGTGTTAGCTGAAGCGGTAGTTAGGGGCAAAGGAGAGGCATTGGAAGGGGCAGAAGTCGCAACCGAATCAGGACAAGCCGCGGGAACCGTGGCACAAGTAGATGCTATCCTGGCAGTAGAAAAGCACGAGGAAGAAGGGGTCGCAATTCTGACCGAAGCACAGTTGTCCGAGGAGCCAGAGGCGATTGGCGATAGTGAACAACGCCAGACGCGCCCGCCACGGCAACGTCGGAGAGGAAGAGCACCTCGGCGACAGTCTTAATAAATTGGCAATCAGCAAGATAGCGATCAGCAGTCAGCGATCAGCAAGGGGAACCTTCTTTAAAGGATACCCTCTTAACTGACTGCTGAAAGGATTTTTAGAAAAAATCCGTGCTGACAGCTGACCGCTAAACATAAAATAAGAGGAGGATATATGGCAATTACAGCAAAGCTCGTTAGCGACCTCCGTTCGCGCACGGGAGCAGGGATTATGGACTGCAAAAATGCACTAACCGAGACGAACGGAAATATTGACGAAGCGATTCAGAAGTTACGGGAGCAAGGTTTGAAAGCTTCCGAAATCAAAGGCGGCAGAGCGGCAAAAGAAGGATTGATTGTTTCCTATATCCATCCCGGTAGCCGTGTCGGTACGTTAGTCGAACTGAATTGTGAGACCGATTTCGTCGCGCGGACGGAGCAGTTCCAAGAGTTGGCGAAAGAGATCGCGATGCAGGTCGCCGCCGCGAAACCGAAATATGTTAAGGCGGAGGATGTACCTGCCGAGGATATTGAAGCAGAGAAAGCGATTCTGCAAACACAAGCAGAGCAGGAGGGTAAACCTGCCCACATCGCTAAGCGGATTGTTGAAGGACGTATCTCTAAATACTATACAGAGACCTGTCTCCTACAGCAACCCTATATCCGCGATTCAGATGTAACCATCGAGAGCCTCGTGAAAGACGCAATTGCCCAATTGGGTGAGAACATTGTCGTCAAACGTTTTGTACTCTATGTACTTGGACAGTAAAATAGCGATCAGCGGTCAGCAGTCGGCAAAGAGAAGAAATGTTGTCGAAGGAACACGGAGTTGAGAGTATAAGGGTCTTTAGAAAGCCCACACGTGGCTTTCTCCTCCACTCAACCTGAAGGTTGCGAGGATACCTAACTCTCAACCGCAGCGAAAATTCGGTATCTTTGCTGACGGCTGAAAGCCGACAGCCATTTAAGGGAAAGATCAGATGCAACAACAAATTCTTCAACAGACTGAGTCCCGGATGAAGAAGACGGTCGAAGCAACAGTGACGAAATTGTCACATGTACAAACAGGTCGTGCTACACCGGCGCTCTTGGATCAGGTTAACGTTACCTACTACGGTAGCAAAAGTCCGCTGAGTCAGGTCGGCACGATTACTACGCCTGAACCGCGGCTGCTTGTCATTCAACCTTGGGACAAAACGCTAATTACAGAAATTGAGAAAGCGATCGCCCACTCAGATTTAGGACTTTCAACGAGCAACGATGGAAACGTTATCCGAATCCAAATCCCCGAACTCACATTGGAACGCAGGACCGAGTTAACCAAGGTCGTACGTAAGCTCGCCGAAGAGGGTAAGGTTGCTATTCGGAATATACGCCGCGATGCTAACGAAGCCGTCAAGAAAGCTGATAGTGGTGATGCGGGGGGTGGTGGTAAAGGCAGAGCTCGTGGTGGTGATAAGAAACGTGGGAAAGCGAGTGCGGATCCGGTTCAGCAGCTTACGGATAAGTACATCGACCAGATTAGCGATTTGACGGAGGCGAAAGAATCCGAATTATTAGAAACTTAGCGTGCGGTGGCTATGATGATACGCGTGATCATTTCTTGTGCGGGTTGTAGGGAGCCTTCTTAAAAAACCGTACAGGCTCCGAGTCGCGTCGAAATTAATCGGAAACCATCATGTTTCTACGAAATATGATGCGCGGAGGCCCCATAGGTAAAAATATGTTTTGGCGGAGAGCCTTGAGTGTGGTTGTGCTGGCGCCGTTAGTCCTCCTAATTGTTTATTGGGGGGATTGGTTCTACCTGATACTTGTATCTGTCGCCGTGGTGATGATGCAAGTTGAGTACTGTCGTTTAGCGCAACACTTCACGGAAAAATTGAATCCAGTGATACCGGCACTCTTGTCAGGTGCGTTCTGTTTATTCGCGTATTTTTTGCCTATACTTACACAGACAACGTCTGCCTCAACGATAATATTTAGTTACTTTACCTTTGTCTTCATTTATGTTTTCGCAGAAAGTATTTTTAGGGCAAAGGTCGCCGGCGAATTGCTCGCTGTCACACTGAAACTCACCGGTATTTTAACGATCGGTTGGGCATTAGGCTACCATCTCATTTTGCTCCGAAATGCGGCACCCATCGGCAGACAACTTATTTTCCTATTGGCTGGAATCATTTGGTGTAGCGACACCGGCGCGTATCTCGTCGGTAGGGCGTTCGGTAAACACAAACTCGGCACACCCGTCAGCCCACGAAAGACCATCGAAGGGACTATTGGTGGATTGGTTGTCGGCACTTTGACGAGTTTTCTGCTAAATGCCATTCTTCTGAAAGGAACACTCTTTTGGGGCAACGCTGTTTTTATTGGACTGCTACTCAGCGTTTTGGGGCAACTTGGAGATCTTAGTGCCTCTCTGATGAAACGGACTGCCGGTGTTAAGGACTCAGGACAGGTTATCCCTGGACACGGTGGCTTCATTGATAGGTGTGACAGTCTAATTTTTAGTACACCTGTGCTCTATTACTATCTGGCATTGACAGGACACTTTTAGATTGGCTGTCAGCTATCGGCTGTCGGCTTTCGGTAATATATAGTAAGGTGGAAAAATACTTGGGCACTCTCTAACGCGACGGGCAATGAATTGCCCTACTACGAACGGGTGTTTGTTGAAGAAGTGGAAAAATACTTGGGCACTCTCTAACGCGACGGGAGACCATGAATTGCCCTACTACGAACGGGTGTTTGTTGCAGAATAGGTGCTCACTTAATTCTAAGCTTTACTATAGTTTTTGATGAACCTACACCGTTTTGCTAATTCTGACCGCTGATTGCTGGCGGCTGACGGCTATAATAAATGAAGCACATCGTCATACTCGGTAGCACGGGTTCTATTGGGAAGAACACCCTCAGCGTTGTTGAAACGCATGCTGATGAATTTAAGGTAGTCGGTCTCGCAGCGAACCGAGATGTTGATACCCTTGAACAGCAGATTCGACGGTATCGCCCTGCGTTGGTGGCTTTAAATGAACCGACAGCAGCAGCACAACTTCGTGAACGGATTCGGGATCTCAACTGCACACAAGTGCTCTCTGGTACCGAGGGACTTCAAACTGTAGCAACGATGCCGCAAGCCTCCCAAGTCTTAGATGGTATGGGCGGAAGTGCAGGTTTGCTACCAACTTTGGCGGCGATTAATGCCGGTAAGGACATCGCTTTTGTTAATAAAGAGGTCATGGTGATGGCGGGACCTCTTGTTAATACCACTGTCGAAAAAAACGGTGTTAACTTGATACCGATAGATGGCGAAATGAGTGCCATTTTTCAATGCATAGAGGGGGCACGCGACCAGCAAACAGATATCCATCGACTCCTGATTACCGCGTCAGGCGGACCGTTCCGAGAGGTGTCGAAAGAAGAACTCTATTCCGTTACACCACAGCAAGCACTTCAGCACCCGAATTGGAAGATGGGACAGAAAATCACAATAGACTCGGCGACAATGATGAACAAAGGGCTGGAGGTCATTGAGGCGAAATGGTTGTTTGATATAGAACTCTCAAAGATTGACATCGTCGTTCATCCAGAGAGTATAGTCCATTCTATGGTGGAATGGACAGATGGTTCCACACTTGCACAACTGGGACCCACAGATATGCGTATTATGATCCAATACGCTTTAACCTATCCCCGTAGACTCTCAACACCAGTGCCACGTTTGGATTTGACGGAGGCACGTACACTACACTTTGAACCGGTTGACTTTGAAAAATTTCCATGCCTCTCATTGGCGTATACTGCTGCAGAAGTCGGTGGTACACTTCCGGTAGTGCTCAGTAGCGCAGATGAGGTCGTCGTGGAGGCTTTTCTTGATACATGCATCGGATTTATGGATATTCCCGCGATTCTCGCGCGTGTAATGGATGCGCATGCGGTAATCACTGACCCAACACTTTCGGATATCCTTGAGGTTGACCGGTGGGCAAAATCGACAGCACGTTCAATAATAAAAAAACAAAATAGGATTTAAAAAACTTTGTAGGGGGTATTTGCTTGGGGTTTTTGGTAGAGGTTTTTGATAGGGCATTTCCCTTTCCTCAAATTTCCCATGTCTTGTGCCTGCCCATGATAAAAAAGAGGTAATAAACATCATGGAATTTTTCGTCGACCTGATTAGCTCCGTAATTCCGTACATAAAAACGGCATTTCTCGCTATTATTCCTCTCGGATTTATTATATTTATTCACGAACTTGGTCATTTTTATGCCGCGAAACGGTGTGGTATCAAAGTAAACACCTTCTCTCTCGGCTTCGGTCCGAAACTCATCGGATTTCAGCGAGACGAAACAGAATATCGGATCTCACTATTGCCATTTGGCGGTTATGTTCAAATGGAGGGGGAGAATCCAAGCGAACAAACCGGGGCACATGGTGAATTCGCGAGTGCCTCGATCGGCAATCGCGCGTTTGTCGTCGCCGCGGGTCCGGCGGTGAATCTCTTATTTGGTGTGTTGGTGTACTGGCTTGTCTTTGCTACTGGGATTAATGCGGATTCCACTCGGTTGATCGGTGGATTAACCGGCTTACCGCTCGGTGAAAAAGAGGCAATTCAGATTGGCTGGGTGGCTAATGATGGAGCGGGTGCTGTGGGGGGGCTAATGCCTGGCGATACAATTGTTTCCGTCAATGGGGATCCAATTAGCCATTGGGCGATGTTCCAGACGCGGATTTTCACCAGTGCCAATAGACCTATTGATCTCGTTGTGGAACGCGATGGCGAACGCAAGTTCCTTTCTGTTATACCCGATGCTGAACCGAGTGTTAGAGGAGATATAGGTATAATTCGGGTGAGTAGTAGAAGCGAGACGGTCGTTAGTCATGTTGAAGAAGGAAGTCTCGCGGCACAAATTGGAATCCAAGTTGGAGACCAAATTGAGAGTATCAACGGTAAGGAACTCCACAACGTTCCATATTTTGGGTATGGGGTCTGGCACGCTTCGCAAGACTGGCGCAATGAGAAATATCAGGAACTTTATCAAAGTATTAACGAAAATCAAGAAGCGTTGACACTCGGTCTCCGCCGTGGTGATGAGACCCACACACTTGAGCTACCGGTACGTTGGCGTGTGAAAGCGAGCGTCCAAGAGAATAGCATTGCGCAAAACGCTGGGATCCAAGATGGAGATGTGCTTGTGACGCTTAACGGAGCGTCGGTAGACAATGCAATGCTCTATTCAGAACTCAAGACAATGGAAACCAGTCAACCGATCGAAGTCGGATTGGTACGAGACGGTAGTCTGAGAAAAGTAACGCTCGCCGCAGAGATTCAAGGTTCAGAGGAAACCGATACCGAAGGAGCACTCTTCGGATTGGCGTGGCAGACGTCCCTGAGTGGAATGGAATTCGGTGCCAAAACAGCACCTTTGCCGGATTATAATTTTTTCACAGGGTTCGGGAAAGGCGTTGAAGCGACATGGTTGACGTTTACAACGGTCGGCAGAACCTTGCAACAGTTGGTAGGTGGAGAGGTATCACCAAAACATCTTGCTGGTCCAATCGGTATCGCGAATGCCACGAGTCGTATGTTTGATCGGGTCGGGTTAAGCAGTGTTCTCTTTTTTATTGGATTTATTAGTATCAATCTTTGTATCGTCAATTTATTGCCGATTCCGATTGCTGACGGTGGGCAGTTGCTGTTTTTTGCTGTTGAGAAGATCCGTGGCAGACCTATGCCTCGGAAGGCACAAGAGATTGTTCAACAGGTCTGTATTGTTCTTTTGATTGCCCTTTTCCTGTACATTACTTGGTTCGATGGTATGTCCCTGATTCACGATTTGCGGAATTAGAGGAACAGTTATCAGTCGCCTGCTACGCAGGCTTTCAGTCGTCAATTATCAGTAACAAGAGACCTGCCTTAAACGAGCACCTTTTAACTGACAACTGACAACCGAAAGTGAGTGGAGCGAACGTTCTGATAACTATTAAAATATGGATAGAGACAGTCTCAAAAAAGATTACATAGAACTTGTAGCAAGTGTGAGGGAATACGTGAAAGAACAACTTCAACTCGGTTTCATAGAATCAGAACTGAGCGAACCTGAACGGGAATCGCCTTACGCGAACTTCGATCTGCCTACGCTGGCTACCGATGCCGCGAGTTGCACCAAATGTCCGTTGCACGAAACACGGAATAGTGTCGTTTTTGGTGTTGGAAACACGGACGCTGACCTTATGTTCATCGGTGAAGCCCCCGGGGCAGATGAAGATCGACAGGGGGAACCTTTTGTTGGTAGAGCCGGTCAATTGCTGACGGATATCATCGTGAAAGGGATGAAACTCACGCGCGAAGAGGTTTATATAGCGAATGTGCTTAAGTGTCGTCCGCCTGGCAACAGGAACCCCGCACCCGATGAGGTCGAAACCTGTAGTCCTTATTTAGTGCGTCAGATAGAACTCATTCAGCCAAAGGTGATTGTGGCTCTCGGAAGTTTTGCGGCACAGATGATACTTGGGACAAAAATCGGTATTACAAAACTTCGTGGGGAGTTCCATCCGTGTAATGTGCCAGGACTCCGCGTCCTTCCACATAAAAAACCGCCAGCTATCATGCCGACGTATCATCCGGCATATCTGCTCAGAAATCCGAGTGCCAAGGGGGATGTGTGGGAAGATGTTAAAATGGTGCTTGCTTTTTTAGCAGATGTTTAAATAATTGAGGGTGGTACGTAAGTCATAGCAACCACAATGATGGAAACCATGAGCGCCTTCGTTCGCAGAAGGTGCACGGTGAAATGTTTGTAGAGGAACAATGCCCAGATTCAATAGTTTAAAATATGCAAACATTGCTTTTCCGCTATCGGTGGATCAGGTGTTCACTTATAGTGTGCCGTCGCAAATGGATGCTGTTATACAACTTGGAACCCGAGTGTTAGCACCTTTCCGGGGAACACAGCAAGAAGGAGTTGTCGTTGAACGACTCGATGAGACCGATCTTGCTCCCGGTATTATCAAGAATATTTCCAGCTGCCTTGATGAAACCCCGACCTTCTCTACGGATTTGCTCGCACTTACCAAATGGATGGCGGAATATTATGTCTGCTCGTGGGGCATTTCGCTCTTTTGCGCCGTGCCGGCTGCTGTGCGAACGCAGAAAGAGCAGAAGGTGCGACTCTTGTCGGGAGCACCCGCACCACGGGGAAAGGTACAAAAGGAACTCGTTGCACTTTTGGAAGCAGAGGAGGAGTTGTCTCTGAATCAACTTGCCCGACGTCTGGGTGTAAGTTACCAGAATCTCCGTCCGAAGATTACCGCGCTACAAGAAAAAGGTATCGTTAGTCTTGATGTTACCCACAAACCGAAAGCCAATACGCAGTTAACCTCTGTAGCAACTTTAGCTTTACCGCCTGCTGATATTGAAGCGGAGATTGGTCAGCTCAGGGGTGAGGGAGACAGTTCCGAAGATTCTTCACGTAGACGTCGGTACGTCGCTGCTGCGAAGCATGCCGATATCCTGCAACTCCTGCTTGATGAAGGTGCCCCGTTGGCAACAGCCGACCTAACCAAACGGGTGAGTGCCAGCATTTCACTGCTCCGTACACTTGAAAGACGTGGTTTTCTCCACATCACACGTGCGCAAGCCGTTCGTAATCCTTTGAGTTTGGAACCGATCGCAGCAACACAGCCGCTTCACTTGAATCCTGCGCAATCGATTGCGCTTGCAGAGATTCAAAATAGACTCGTCCCACATACGATGGACACATCGGCGGAGGCACGCCATCACGATGGGACGCTCCAGCCGACCTCCGAATCCTCGCCTGCTGCTGAACGTCCGCCAACCTTTCTACTCCACGGCGTAACCGGGAGCGGAAAAACTGAGGTCTACATGCAAGCAATGACAGAAATTCTTGGGAACGGGAAATCTGTCATCATATTAGTACCGGAAATATCACTTACACCTCAGGCTGCCTCTCGATTTGTTGGACGATTCGGGGAACGCGTGGCATTGCTTCACAGTCGGTTGAGTGATGGGGAACGCTATGATCAGTGGCATCGTATCCAAAAGGGTGAAGCGAACATTGTGATTGGACCGCGTTCTGCCGTTTTCGCGCCAGTGAAAGAATTGGGTATGCTGATTATAGACGAAGAACATTCGGATTCCTATAAATCGGATACCGTTCCGCGTTACCACGCACGGGATGTCGCGCAGAAGCGCGGTGAACTCGCTAACTGTCCTGTTCTACTTGGAAGTGCCACACCGTCCCTTGAAAGCTTTCATCGTGCGAAAAATGGGAGTTATCGGCTTCTCAGCCTGCCCAACCGTGTTTTGGATAGAAAAATGCCCGATGTCCACATTGTTGATATGCGGACTGAATTGAAAAAGGGTAACCGGACTATCTTCTCCGATGTCCTCCGACGTTCGATTGAAGAACGATTGGAAAGGCGAGAACAAATTATCTTATTTCTCAACAGACGTGGGCATTCTACCTATGTGTTTTGCCGAACTTGTGGTTATGTTGAACGCTGCGAAAATTGCGCTATCTCATTGACTTTTCACTTTGAGACGAAACGTCTTGTTTGTCACCATTGTGGTGATAAACGTCCGACGCATCCGACCTGCCCACAGTGTAGCAGCCCCGCTATTCGCTATTTTGGGTTGGGGACGGAGACGGTTGAACAAGAGGTGCGGAAGGCGTTTCCACAGGCACGTGTGAAACGGTTTGATGCTGATTCAACGGCGCGGAAGAACGCACATCAGCAGATTTTGGAGACATTTGAGCAGCAGAAGATTGATGTTCTGATAGGCACACAGATGGTGTCAAAGGGGTTAGATTTTCCGAATGTCACACTCGTAGGGGTTATCACCGCGGATACCAGTTTGAATCTACCGGACTTTCGAGCAAGTGAACAGACGTTTAGCCTGTTGACCCAGGTCGCTGGACGGTCGGGACGTGCCGAGCTTGAAGGGAAGGTCGTCATTCAAACCTATATGCCTGATCACTACTGTATTTCCGCGGCACAGAATCACGACTATCTCGGTTTCTATGCCCGGGAGGTTGAAGCACGCGGCACGCTACGATATCCACCATTCTCGCATGTTGGAACACTTCTGCTCCGTGGTAGGGATGAAAAACAGGTTGAAGAGGCGGCGCACGCTGTCCAAGATCAACTTCAGCTTTGGCTGACAGATCAAGCATCTGCCGCTCTGATAGATGAGAAAGAAGACGATGTGGGAGAAGCCGAAGTAGAAATCCTCGGTCCTGCGCCAGCACCACTCTCGAAAATCGAAGGAAAATTTCGGTGGCATTTTTTACTTCGAAGCAACTCCGTTGAAAGAATTAGTCAACTCCTTAAGCACTTAACTGACGAGCCACCCGCCGCTATTAAATCGAATGCGATTGAGTTTGTGATAGACATTGATCCAACGAATATCCTATAGACATATCACCCCTACGGGGTTTTCATCTGAATAGAAAGAAATGTTTAAACATCATTCCTTTTAAGTACGCTAACGGAATGCCATATTCATAGTATCTAAAAGATCCGTATAGGATGACGGAAACCTGCGCGAAACAAAGTGGCGCGCAGTCCAGGAGGAACCATAAATTAAAAATGGGTAACCGGATATTTGATAAACTTGCTGATACTGACTTACTTTCCCGTAGCCCGATTCTGGTTTTTGCGGCGGATCCGCTTGCATCTGCTGGGATTAAGGGGCTTGGACAAGTGCAACACCCGAAACCACACTACCGAACGCACGCAGAGTTTTTGCAACTCCAGCGCGACCTCGTTGCCGATGGCAAATTAGATGGGCTCCTGATGACACCGGCTGACGCGGAAATCCTTGCACTGGAAGAAAACCTGTTTGAAGACACGCCGATTACGCCAATCGTCCGGATGAACGCAGAGACGGCTATCTGGAATCCGAGGTTTGGTGTTTATACCTCGCGTCCGTCGATGCCGTTTCAGACGGTGTTTCCAGAGGATATGCAACGCTACTGTGAAGCACTCATCGGTCCTGCCCTTGAATGTCGAGTCAATCTTGGGTTGTATTCCATTACGCTCAACAACGATCCGATCGCTGATGAGCGGATGTTGCAAGCGTATGTGCAGTTCGCACACGTCGTCGGTGAAATCGAGGGGTTCGATCATCTCTTAGAGGTGTTTTTACCGAATGTAAAAATGCCCGGGATGGACGAGGAGAAACGGGGCATGTATGTTGCCGATTCTATCGTCCGAACGATGAGTTATCTCCGAAAACACCAACGTCCACGTTTTATCAAAACCGCATATACGACTTCTGAAGTCTGGACTGAGTTGTGCCAGTTCGATACGACGCTGGTGATCGGTGCCTTGGGGGGTCCCCGTCAAAATGCGCGTAGCACGTTTGCGCTTGGGCATAATGTTGTCAGCAACGGTGGACGTGCTATCCTATTTGGGCGTACTATCTTTGGTGAAGATGAACCGATAGGTTTTGTACAGTGCCTGCGACGCGTTCTGGATGGCGAGGACGATCCGCAGAATGCCCATGCGGAGTATCAGAAGTTGTTACGAGGTTCCCGGAACGGTTAGTAGAATAGTTATCAGTTTGCTTCGCAGTGAGAATACGGATTTCTATGAAATCCTTTCAGTTTTCAGTTAAGAGGTGTTTTTGCTTGGGGTTTTTGATAGGGTGTTTCCTTTCCTCAAATTCCCGTCTTTTAACAAAAACCTCTTGCCACTGATGGCTGATAATCATTCCCACCTCCAGTCGCCAGCCATTCTCCAGGAGATTTCTGCATGCCGCATCAACTCTCGGAAAAAACGCGTGTCCTCCTGCTCCTGCCAACACGCACTTACCGAGCAACAGATTTCCTTGAAGCCGCCTTGAAGTTGAATGTAGAGGTGGTTGTCGCATCGGAGGAAGCCGCGACGACAGCAGACATATCACCCCGACATACACTTGTGTTCGACTTTAGCGCGCCAACTGCGGCAACGCAGGCAATTGTCGAATTCGCCGAAACCTATCCGATCGCGGCGATAGTTGGTGTTGATGATGACACAACGCTGCTTGCAACGGCTGCGTCAGAGGCATTGGGGCTCCCGCACAACCCCGTTGATTCCGCAAAAGCGACACGCAATAAGTATCTCTTACGGGACACATTGGCGACAAACGGCGTGTCGGTGCCTGCTTTCCAACGCTTTTCTATCCGTGATGACGCTGCTGAAATAGCGGCGAAACTTGGAACAGATACGCAGGTTGGATTTCCATGTATTATCAAACCACTCTCCCTTTCTGCAAGCCGTGGCGTTATTAGAGCAGACACACCCGCCGAATTTATTGAAGCCTTCCAGCGAACAACGAAACTCCTTCATGCCTTACAAGAATCCACCGATCCGCCTGTGGAATATTTACTCGTTGAGGACTATATTCCGGGCATAGAGGTGGCACTGGAGGGTATCCTGTTAGACGGTGGGCTGAAGACCCTCGCGCTTTTTGATAAACCCGATCCGTTGGAGGGTCCCTTTTTTGAGGAGACCCTCTATGTCACACCTTCCCGTTTGTCGATGGGGGTCCAAGAAGCGTTGCATCGTGCGACTGCGGAAGCGGCGGATGCACTGGGGTTAAGACATGGACCGATCCACGCCGAACTGCGCTATAATGACAAGGGCGCGCACCTTATTGAGATCGCGGCTCGGACGATTGGTGGACTCTGTGCCAGGACGTTGCGGTTCGGAACTGGAATGTCGCTTGAGGAACTCGTTATCCGGCATGCGATTGGGCAACAGGTGGAAGAATTGCAGCGTGAACAGCAGGCAGCAGGTGTGATGATGATACCTGTACCGAAGGCGGGCATCTTAGGCGAGGTGCGTGGCAGAACCGCAGCGTATTGTGTAGACGGAATTGTGGAGGTCAACATCACAATCCCTATCGGTGGAGAGGTTGTCCCGCTACCTGAGGGCGCGCGATACCTCGGTTTTATCTTCGCGCGCGCTGAAACACCGGAGGCGGTGGAATCGGCACTGCGCGAAGCACATCAACGGTTGGAGTTTGTAATTTTGGCGTAGGAGAATAGCCGTCAGTCATCGGAAACCGTCAGGCACAAGAGGTTTTCGTTTAACAAGGGAAATTTGAGGAAAGGGCAGTTTGAAGAACACCCTCTTTTAGCCTATAACTGACAACTGAAAACTGACAACTCTAAAAATAATATGTTTACTAAGCCGTACGCTATAACGCTCATCCTCATTACACTCTGTTTATGGACAGCACAAGCGGAAACAGATGAACCCCTTTTTACGGAAGTGACCACTGCACTCGGTTTTCCGCAGCCGGAGACACATTGGCATGCGGGGACGTACGCCCTACCAGAGGTAATCGGGAGTGGGGTTGCGCTGTTGGATTACGATAACGATGACGCGCTTGATGTTCTGCATGTCCGATTTCCGCCACCTGATGAAGCGGATGCCCCCGCCCCGAATCGGCTTTTTCGTCAACAACCTGATGGAACGTTTGTTGATGTTACGGAATCCGCTGGCATCGGACACGAAGGCTACGGACAAGGTGTCGCAATCGGTGATGTGGATAACGATGGGGATGTGGATGTCTATGTGACAAACTACGGTGATACCGATGTTTTCTATCGGAACAACGGTGATGGGACGTTTGTTTTACAAGAAGCAGGGCTCTCAAACGAAGCGTGGGGTACTTCTGCGACCTTTGCGGACTATGATAGGGACGGGGACCTTGATCTCTATGTTGCAAACTACGTTCAGTTCAATCCAGAGGCGGTGTGTCGCGGAAAACATGGTGCTCCAGATTACTGCAATCCGAAAATCTTTGAACCCGCCGCGGATCGGTTGTTCCGAAACAACGGCGACGGCACTTTTGCAGATGTAACGCAATTGGCGGGAATCGCTGCAATGCCCGCCCGAGGACTCGGTGTTGTGTGTCTTGATCTGACAGGCGATGGTTGGGCGGATTTTTATGTCGCAAACGATGGTGAGGCGAACCAACTCTGGGTAAACCAGAGAGATGGCACCTTTGCTGAGGAAGCCATATTGTACGGTCTGGCGTTTAACGCCTATGGACAACCTGAAGGGAGTATGGGCATTGCTGTCGGTGATGTCAACGGTGATACACGTCCCGATCTATTGCTGACACACTTGACTGGTGAGACGAATACCCTTTATGTCGTTTCTACCTACTCTGTATTTGTGGATATGACGGAAATGACGGGATTCGCTGGACGCGATCTGCCGTTTACAGGATTTGGGTGCGGTTTTGTGGACTTCGATAATGATGCCGACTTGGACATTGCCGTCGTCAATGGTCGGGTGAAGCGTGGTCCTGTTCTTAAAGGTGCGAACACCGGTGAATTCTGGAACTTCTATGCTGAACCGAACCTTCTCTTTCAAAATAACGGTCAGCGGTCAGCCATCGGCAGTCAGGAAAGGAAAGAAACATTGTCAACAGTCCACTTCACCGATGTGAGTTCGCGCGCCCCCGATTTCACAGGACGGGTTGAGGTGAGCCGAGGAATGGCTTTCGGCGATGTCGATAGAGATGGCGATATTGATATGGTGGTGAGCGGTCTCGACAATCGGCTCCGCTTCTTCCGAAACGATGCACCGTCGCCACAGCATAATTGGCTTTCCGTGCAAGCGATCACCCAGGGTCGCGATGCGCTTGGCGCGCAAGTGACACTCCGTACTGATTCAGGCGCATTGACGGGATACGTGCTATCGGGGACGAGTTATCTCAGCAGCAGTGAACCGAGTGTGCATTTCGGATTAGGGAGTATCGGTACGATTCAGTCAATTGAGGTGCACTGGCAAGATGGAACTCGTGAGAAATTTCCGGGAACAAGCACCAATCGGCGCGTAAAGGTTTATCAAGGGAAGGGGGTATCCTTTTGAAGAAAGCGCCCTCTTATATCAGCGGACAAAAAATAATGAGAAACGAATTTTTTCATGTTTTGCTCCTTCTTGGCTTTTTTCATTTAGTACTGATCAGTATCCCTCTTTTTGCTCGTGCTGATATTGATATTCCTGAACCGGCTGATCTCGGTTTGGTTGAGGAAAAATTGCTTTTGAAGGCAATTGAAGCCGCACAGGGGAAGGTGCGGCGTTCGCCTGACGATGCCGAGGTTTGGGGACAATTGGGGCATGTCTACCTCAGCCATGGGTGGGAGGTTCCGGCGATACCGTGTTATCGTCAAGCAAGCAGGTTCGCTCCTGATGAATTCAAATGGTTTTACTTTCTTGGGCGCTTGACGAAGCAACGTCAACCGGAGGATGCTGTAAAACATCTCTCCCGTGCGCTTACCTTGGATTCTGAATATGCCCCTGCGCATCTCTATCTCGCTTCTGCCCTCCGTATTTTGGGGGAGTTCGATGAAGCACAACAACATTTAGAACGCGCCAAGCAGCTTCAACCGAACAATCCATTTTCTGAGCTTTGGCTTGGTGAAATTGCACTCGCAAGACAGCAGGTGAAACTCGCTCGAACGCATTTGGAACGCGCACTTCGTTTGAATCCGGGGCAAAGTGAAGCACACGTACTGATGGCACAGGTCGCTATTGCACTCGGAGATAAGCAATTGGCAAAAAAGCACGCGCAGGTAGCTCGGAACCCCAGTCAATACGGTGAGTTGATAGATCCTTTGTGGTGGGATGTGCTTAAAGCGGGTGTCACTGCTCCACTGTATGCCGAACGCGGTAGACGTTATATGTCGGAAGGCGATTATGCCCGTGCTGTTGCTGAATTCGAGTCGCTGATCTCAGACGCACAGAAAGATATAAAGGTTTGGTTCGACTATGGCGTTTCACTCCTCTATACGGGGACCCGGCACCACGAAGCCTTAGAAGTATTAGAACACCTCCTGTCGCTACTCGACAAGGATATAGAGGTCCAGAAGGAGAGAAGTGCCGACGAGATAGCCTACTTGAAAGCACAGGCTTATAACTATATGGGACAAATCTATTATGAAACCGGACAGACCGCTGCAGCGATCCGTGCTTGCCGAGTGGCACTTCAGTTTAAAGAAAATAAAACAGATGGCGGATCTCACAGCCAGTTGACCTCTTCGGATTACGATACTTTTTTCTCAAATGTACACGCGAATCTTGCGATGGTGTATGAGAACACGGGACAGCTTGGAGAGGCAATACGGCACTATCAGGATGCGCTTGACCACGTGCCATCTCAACTGTCTGTGCATCGCGACCTTGCCGGTGCCTATTGGAAAAAACGGAATTATACAGCAGCCGAGCCACACTACAAACAGGTCATCACCCATGCCGCAACGGATGTCCAAGCCATTTATAGACTCGGCTTAATCTCCCTAATGAAGGAGGACTATCTCGAAGCCGTCTCACTGTTTAAAAAGGTGATCGCAATTGAGGCGACGCACGTTCGCGCTTATGGTGCATTAGGTGTTGCTTATCAGGAACTTGGAAATATTCCAGAGGCGATTGGTATCTTTGAACGGGTTTTAGAATTAGAGCCGGGGAATAAGGTTGCGTTAGACAAACTCAGGGAACTGCATGAATCAAAGTAGATTTTTAATTTTACCTTGCGGAGAGATACGCGGGTTGGGGCTTTGAAAAGGGTTGGGGTAGATCCGCCTGCGCCGTTGTTGCAGGCGACTTTCTTAAACTAATTTTATAGTAAAGTGTAGAATTGTGTGATCGGAAAGGTTACTCGTAGACACACTGGCGAATTTACGATAACCCAGTACGTCTACGAGCGTTATAAAAAGGAGAGGCTATTGACTGATATGATGCGTTGCTTTAATTTTCCCCCAGGTTGTACCGAGTTTACCTGCGGGGTCAACAGCCAAATAATTTACATAGCCTTTGTCCATGAGTTCCTGAATATCTTCTTGTTCCAGTGCCGAGTGGAAAATCATGACTTCGTCCATTAGACCCGGGAAAAAGTTTCCGCCTGGATCCCAGACA